>CAYLJL010000292.1:0-2181 GCA_964384005.1 uncultured Lachnospiraceae bacterium
AGGCTTATTCCGGGAGTTCTTAATAAAGAAGAATCTTTTATGGACGAAACTTTTTCAAATAATCTTTTAGAATATCCCCAGTATACAAGACCTGTTGAGTTTATGGGGATAAAAGCGCCGGAAATCCTTTTATCGGGACATCATGGGAATGTTAATAAATGGAGAAGAGAACAATCTCTTAAACGTACTTTTTTAAAACGTCCTGAGCTTTTAGATAACTCCCTGTTGTCTGAAAGCGATTTGGAGTATTTAAAGTCATTGGGGTTCGGAGGGAAATAATATGAAGCTTCAGAAACTTTTGAGTTATATAAGACGTGCCGTGGACGATTATAATATGATTGACGACGGTGATAAAATAGCGGTCGGTATCTCAGGAGGAAAAGACAGTCTTTCGCTTCTTGTTTCTCTTAAAGCTCTCCAGAGATTTTATCCGAAAAAATTTGAACTTGAAGCGATTTCCGTTTCTCTCGGATTCGAAAATATGGATTTTTCTCCTGTTGAAAAACTTTGTTATAACATTGGTGTAAAATATACTGTTGTAAAAACAGATATAGGCGAGATTATTTTTGACGCGAGAAAAGAAAAAAATCCGTGCTTTAAACGATGCTGTGGAGAGTATGGGTTGTAATAAAGTGGCTCTTGGACATAATCGTAACGATGTTATCGAAACTTTTTTTATGGCTATGTTTTACGAGGGCAGAATTTATACTTTTAGTCCTGTTACTTTTCTTGACAGAAAAAAAATTTATTCAATAAGACCTCTTATATACGTTCCTGAAAAAGATATTATCGGCTTCGCTAAAAAAGAAAATCTGCCTATTGTTAAAAACAAGTGTCCTGTTGACGGATATACAAAAAGAGAAAGTATTAAAAATTTTGTGCACGAACAAGGACTTAATTATGACCATTTTGAAGAAAAAATTTTCGGGGCGATTAAACGCTCGGGTCTTGTAAATTGGAAAGGGTGATTTTTTTGGAGTACAAAGATGAAATTGAAAAAAAATATACTCTTAAATTAAGAGAGCTAAAAAAAGAACTCCCTGATTTCGTAGATGAATTTTTTATGTCGATAGCTGAAATAACATCTATAAGAACAAGAGTGGGATATGCTTATGATTTGAAAATATTTTTTAATTATCTTATAGAAAACTGCGACGCTTTTAAAGACGTATACATAAGCCAAATAGACTGCTCTTATATGAATAAAATCAGAGCTGTGGATATTAACAGATTTCTTGAGTATCTTTCTTATTATGTAAAAACAAATGACGATGGAGAAACTGTTGAAATTACAAACAGAGAAAAAGGAAAATCAAGAAAATTGTCGGCTGTCAGAAAACTTTTTAATTATTTATACAAGGAAGAAAAAGTCTCCTCAAATCCGGGTGAACTTATTGAAACCCCAAAAATTCACGACAAAGAAATTACAAGACTTGAACCGAACGAAGTTGCTATTTTGCTTGATGAAGTTGAAAACGGAGATAAACTTACAGAACGTCAGAAAAAATGGCATCAACACACCAGACTAAGGGATTTGGCTATAATTACCTTGCTTTTAGGTACGGGTATGCGTGTTTCCGAATGTGTCGGAATTAATATCAGTGACATTGATTTTGAAGCAAACGGTGTTAAAATTACAAGAAAAGGAGGAAAAGAAGCGATTATTTATTTCGGAGATGAGGTTGCCGACGCTTTAGACGCCTATTTGGATGAAAGAGAAGAAATTATTGCTCAAGAAGGTCATGAGGACGCGCTTTTCCTTTCTTTGCAGAAAAAAAGAATTACAGACAGAGCTATTCAAAACCTTGTGAAAAAATATTCCGAGTGTGTTATTAATCTTAAAAAAATTTCTCCTCACAAGCTCAGAAGTACATATGGCACAAGCCTTTATATGGAATCGGGAGATATTTATCTTGTTGCCGACGTTCTTGGACACGCTGATATAAACACCACAAGAAAACATTATGCTCAGATTCAGGACTCAAAAAGGAGAAGCGCTGTTAAATATGTTAAATTGAGAGAAAAATCATAATTTAAAATTTATACGGAATTTAATTTTTTAAAGTGTATAAGCGGGTAGAATACTATTCTTTTTGGTCTTCCGCTTGACTTGTCGGGAAATAGTCATCAAAACTGACAAATTTTATCTTACGTCCCGCGTAAATATAATAAAACGGCGTA
>CAYLJL010000292.1:2191-2515 GCA_964384005.1 uncultured Lachnospiraceae bacterium
ATTATAGATAATTCATGTTTCGGAGAGGGAATATAGTTTATGATAGACAGAGAAGCGGCTGTTTATTCACTTATGGATATAATTGAGCAAGAGGGTTACAATAATATTGTTTTAAGGCGGACTTTTAAAAAAAACGAAGGTTTTACTTCCGTACAAAAGGCTTTTATAACTGAGCTTGTAAACGGAACCTTGAGAAATCTTATTCTCATTGATTATATTATAAATGAATTTTCAAAAATAAAAACCGATAAAATGAAGCCCCTTATTTTAAATACTTTAAGGATATCAGTTTATCAGTTTTTATTTATGAATAAAGTTCCTGTT
>CAYLJL010000293.1:0-2513 GCA_964384005.1 uncultured Lachnospiraceae bacterium
CAGCGAGTTCCGAATTGTCAAAAGCGGAAATATGAAGCCCCGATTGACCCATCAGAATAAACAAACCTATTGTTTTTATAGAAACGGTTTTACCTCCCGTATTTGGCCCTGTAATGAGCAGAGTTGTAAATTCGTCTCCTAAATAAATATTTGTCGGAACAACTGTTTTAGGGTCAAGTAACGGATGCCTTGCCTTTTTTATGTTTATATATCCTCTTGTATTAAAAACAGGTTCCGTTCCGTTCATACTGATTGAAAGTTCACCTTTAGCAAAGATAAAATCAAGGCGAGAAAGTATTTCAAGGTTTGAAGAAAGCAAATCTTTGTTTTCGTTTACTCTTTCGGAAAGCATTTTTAAAATTTTTTCTATTTCGATTTTCTCTTTAGAATGTAACTCTTTAATTTTGTTATTAAGTTGAACAACACTCATAGGTTCCATAAAAACAGTCGCTCCGGTTGCAGACTGGTCATGTACCATACCGCTGAAACTGTTTCTGTATTCTTGTTTAACGGGAACGCAGTATCTTTCATTTCTTATTGTAATAACAGGGTCCTGAAGCATATTTTTATAAGTCTGGGAATGAATTATAGCCGTAAGTTGTTCTTTTATCCTATCGTTTGAGGATTTGATATTGCGGCGTATATCTTTTAAAGTACCGCTTGCCTCGTCGGAAACTTCCGTATCAGAAATAATACATCTCGAAATATCCTTTTCAAGTTCGTGAATTGTCTCAATCATTTCAAATTGGGGTTCAAGAATTTCAAAAACGTCATTTTTGCTTTCGTTTTTAGCATAATTTTTAGCCTTTTTTGATACATATAAAAAGTCGCATATATAAAAAAGTTCCTGAACAGACAACACTCCCCCCACAGAGACCCTTTTCAAATAAGGAGAAATATTTTTCAATCCTCCAAGAGACAAAGACCCTTTTTTTAAAATCATACTTACGGCCTCGGAAGTTTCTTTTTGCCAGTGGGTTATGTTATCAATATTATTTGATGGTACAAGTTCTTCCGCCAATTTCTTTCCCATTTCAGAAACTGCGAAACCTTTTAATTTATTGATAATTTTATTGTATTCCATTGTATATAAAACTTTAGTATTCATAAAAATCCTGCCTTTATGTATATTTTTTACAATCTTTAAAAATTCACTGAATTTTACAAATATATACAGTAATTAAAAATAACCCTTTCTGCGGCAAGTAAGGTTCTTTAAGCGACGCATATAATACGGACAAGCGCGCGTTTTCCGAAGGCCTTCTTAACATTCGGTAATTTCTAATCAACAAATATATAAAAGGATTGACTGTAAATAATATTTTTTTATATTTATAAGCAAAAACCTATTGCAAAATTCAGAATTTTGTTTTAAAATATATTTATAAGATAATTTTACGCGATAAGTAAGTTATTTTTCGCTCGCCGCTTTTATTATAACATATAAACTCAAATCAATACATATTTTTTTAACATTTTAAACAATTTTTAATAAATTTTTAAAGGAGTACATAACAATGATTTTAGATGTAAGCACAATATATTCAGGTATAATAGCTGATATACAAAGTCGTGTTCCGATTCCTTTTGCCACAAATATGTCAAATTCCGCTTATACTTCGGAAGCAGAACTAAAAAACGGAACACCGTTGACTTTTCAGACCGTTCTGGAAAATTATATGTCAGCAAATTATAGCACTCCTGAAATTTCTGAGGCTATAGAAGCCGCTATAAAAACCGCTTCTGCAAAATACGGTATTGACGAAACCCTCATAAAAGCAGTAATTCAACAAGAAAGTAATTTCAATCCCAATTCGGTTTCCTCCTCTGGCGCAATGGGTCTTATGCAGTTAATGCCCCAAACAGCGCAATCTCTTGGAGTAACTGATTCTTTTGACATTAACCAGAATATAGACGGTGGAACAAAATATTTAAAAAAGATGATGGATACTTTCGGCGATACTTCGCTTGCTCTTGCAGCGTACAACGCGGGTCCCGGAAATGTAATAAAATATAATGGTATCCCTCCTTTTACAGAAACTCAAAACTATGTTCCTAAAGTTTTAAATTATCAGCAGCAGTATATAACTGACAAATACAAATCAAATATAAATAAATAAAAATACACATAAGGAAGGGATTTGCGGAAAACGTCGCAAATCCCTTCCTCGCTTAAATCTAACCCTCACGGTCAACGGGCAGGTCTGTTTTTTAATCTGTTTCTCAGTTTGTTATTCAAATATTTAGATTTTATTGAGTTGTTTATTTGTTTAATTATCTCCGCAGTCGCGCAATATTTATCCGCCAATGTAACGACAACAGTTTCCTTATATTTAGGCATACCTTTGCATAAAGGCCACATATGTTTTAAAATCGCGTCTTCCTCAATTTCATTAAGTTCTGCTATTTCTTTAGCGTTTTTTAAAGCCTCCTTGGGATGGTATATGGTATGGGATTCCTCAAATTTACAAATATGTCTGTTATATAAGTACAAATCGTGAAGAAGTCCCGCC
>CAYLJL010000294.1:0-2503 GCA_964384005.1 uncultured Lachnospiraceae bacterium
AATAATATATAATAGGACGCGATTTTCAGCAAACGTATAAGTTCGTTTGCTTTGCGATGTCCGCGTTGCCGCAAAGCGGCAAATTCCTTATGCGGCCGCGCGCATATTTAACCATAACGAACAATGAATTATTTTGCCGTTTACTGTGGTTATCGGGGAAAGAGAGGGGTTATATGGCATCTGTAAAGAGAATTTTTAACTTTGCGGTTTGTTTTATGAAAAAGTTTGAGGAAAACGAGCTTATATATTTCGCTAATGCTCTTACTTACAGACTTTTGCTTGCTATATTTCCTTTTATCATATTCCTTATGTCTCTTTTGGGTTTTTTCGATTTTGAAGTTGATGATTACATAAAAAGAATTGCTGTATCAATGCCTGTTGACGTCCGTAAAATACTTTTTGTTTTTCTTGAAGAAGTCGTTTACTCAAGAAACGTAAGTTTGCTTTCAATAAGTCTTTTATTAAGCGTATTCAGCGCGTCTTCGGGATTTAATTATCTTATTAAGGGTATTAACAAGGCTTTTGATATTGAGGATGAAAGAAATTTTATTAAAAAGAGGGCTATAAGTATTTTGCTTGTTTTTGTTTTTTCAATTTTAATAACGGCTTCTCTTATTCTATTTATTTTTTGCGACGCTATAGAGGAAGTTTTAATTGATTTTATAGGTACGGGTGATATAATAAAATATGTATTCGGTATGACGGGATATATTATTAATGCTGTGGCTCTTTTTATTATACTTATTGTTATTTTTAAAATTTCCGTGTGCAAAAAAATAAAATTTCGCTGTCTTGCCCCCGGCACGCTTATAGTCGTATTCGGATGGCTTATGATGAGTAAGATTTTTAATATTTATGTTAATAACTTTTCTAAAATATCCGTTATTTACGGAAGTCTTGGAGGCGTCTTTATCTTACTTGTCTGGCTTAATATTTTATCTGTGCTTATACTCGCGGGAAATCAGATTAACGCTATGCTAATGAAACGTAAACGTAAAAGAGTTATAAAAAATAATTCGGAAGTCTGAGCAGACGAATTTATTTTGTTTATTATAATTTTACCGCGGTCTTATGTGAAGTTATGGAAATACCGACAAATTTCAAGATAAAAAAATTTAGCGGAAGCGTGGTTTTTTAACCCGTTTTTCTGCGTATTTTTTAGCAGAATTATTTTTATTTCCTCTTTGCGCGGTGTTTCCTTATGTCTTTTTATGTATTTGGGAGTGAAGGTTATGAGATTTTACGGTAAATTGAAATTTTTTATAAGATTTAGTCTTGTATTTTCTATATTGATTGATATGTTAGTCGGATTTGAGGCTATAATAAGAAACAATGTTTATCTTATGTTTTTAAGCTGTGTTTCTGTTTTCGCTTTTATAATCCCTTTGTACTATGTCGCGTTTGTTTTTGAAAGACAAAAAAGTCAGCTTGATAAAAGTCTTGGAAAATTCTTTGATTGTATTGGGGATATACTTAAAAAATGCGACTATGATTTTGAAAGTGATTTCGAGAAGGAAATAAAAAACGACAAGGATATGGATATATTTTTGGAATATATCAATAAAAACAGAAAATTATTCATTGAATTTAAGGATAAAGCGAATTTACTTAACGAGATACTTATTTCAACGGTTGTAAACAGGGATATTGAAAGATTTTTTTCTGATATTATGCCCAAAATTATGAATATTACTAAAAGTCAGCTGATTGTTTTTTATATGGTGAACAAGGTTACAAACAAGCTTGAGATAAAGTCAAGCATAGGTTTCGGAAAAGGTATTTACAGCCAGTTTGATATGAGTATGAGCGAGGGCTTTTTGGGACAAGCCGCTGTAAACAATAAAATTATGATTATGAGTGATATTGAGAATTCCACCTATTCGGTGAAAACTTTTTTAGGAGATATCAAGCCTAAAAATATTGTCGCTGTCCCCGTCAACGATGTTAATGATGAAAATGATGTTTTAGGGGTTTTTGCCATAGGTTCCGTTTATATATATACTGATGAGCATATAGCTGTTCTCAAAGAAATGAGAAAGTATATCTCTTACGCTATTGTTAACGGCGTAGAATACAGTAAAAATCTTCGTCTTACTAACGAACTTAAATTCCAAAATCAGCTTATTCAAAATCTTAATGAGGATTTGGAAATGAAAATTAAAGAGCGTACCGGTATTTTAAACAATGTCTTTAATAGTATGGAGGATTATGTTGTTATATCTATTGACAATGACGAAAATGTTATTATGCTTAACAATGTTGCCGTAAAACAATTCGGTGTGATGAAAGATGACGCTGTCGGTAAAAGTATTTCGGAAATCCCCGGTATTGATAAGTACATAAAAGACGGCAAGGAAAATTATATTGATGATGCGGTAAAAAACGGCAAATCTAAGCACATACATAAATTTACGGACGATAACGGAAAAGAAAAAATTTCTTTAACCGAATTTTTCTCAGTTAAAAATGAGTATGGTGAGGTTTCGGGATTTACTGTTATCAT
>CAYLJL010000295.1:0-2492 GCA_964384005.1 uncultured Lachnospiraceae bacterium
CATCTGTTTTTGTATCCGCGGGCGCCGGCGTTAAAATCGCTAAACACGGAAACAGGGCGATTTCAAGCAAAAGCGGTTCCGTTGATGTTCTGGAAAAACTTGGTATTAACGTTATGCTTGAAGCCTGGCAGGTTAAGGAATGTTTTGAGAAAACAGGCATGGGTTTTATGTTTGCTCAGATTTTTCATAAAAGTATGAAAAATGTAGGTCAGGCAAGGCGTGAAATGGGGATGCGCTCTATTTTCAATATTCTGGGCCCGTTATCTAATCCTTCCGGCGCTAAATATCAGCTTATCGGAGTTTTCAGCAGGGAACTTACAAAAACTTTTGCCGAGGCTATGCTGAAGATGGGCGTTAAACGGGCTTTGGTTGTCCACGGTGAGGACGGTATGGACGAAATAACAATTACCGGAAAAACTTATGTTGCTGAAATTAAAGACGGCGAAATTAAAGAGTATACTGTTTCTCCCGAACAATTCGGAATTAAAAGGGCGTCAAAAGAGGATATTGCCGGCGGAAATTCTGAGGAAAACGCCGGAACTACCGTAAAAATTCTTAAAGGTGAGGAAAAAGGCGCCAAAAGAGATATTGTATGTCTTAACGCGGGAGCCGCCATTTATATAGCCGGTCTGGCGGAGTCCATAGACGAGGGAATTAAACTTGCTGAAAAATCCATAGACGAGGGCAGGGCTTTCGCTAAACTTGAGGAAGTCGCGGAGGTTACAAAAAGTCTGGGAAAAATCGGATAAATAGATTCAAAGAAGCGCTATGACAAAGTTACAGCGCTTCTCAGCGTGTTGAAAAAGATTCCAAGGTTTTTAAAAATTGATTTCCGTGGTAAGCGAATTATAGTCAATCAGCTTGAAAATTATTTTTACAAGGCGGCGGAAGGAGAGCATAGTCAGCTGCCTGTGCCCGACTGACTAAACATAAGCAAAAAGGATTTTCAGCCGCCGAACTTGTTTATTTTTAAGTTGATTGACTATAATGTTCATTTACCATTTTATCGGCAGGGAATTTTCCGTCGCCCAGAATTTTACTATGTCTTTTAAGTAATCTGAAAAAGTCTTTTTCTCAACGGTTTTTTCGGCTATTATATCTATTCTCTTTATTAACGAGGTATTTATGTAAATTTCCGCTGTTCCTATTTTTTCACCTTGTTTTATGGGAGCGGTCAGTTCGGCGGGTATTTTTTTTATTACATTTACTGTTTCTGTTCCGTCTTTTTTTATACATACCTTTAAGCCGTCTTTTAAAAGCAGGCGCATAGTTGTTTCGTTACTCTTTTTTACGGGAATTTCTCCCATAAGCTGATTTTTCGTTAAAGGGGTCTGATATTCGTAATTATTAAAGCCGTAGGTTAATATTTTTTTTGTGTCAATCCATTTCTGCTCTTTTCCCTTGCTTCCCCAACCGCTCGCCAGAACCGTGCTTATAAGCCATAAATCACCTTGCTTTGCCGAACCAACAAAACAATGGCCCGCTTTTCCCGTGAAACCTGTTTTTACTCCGTTCGCTCCCGAAAATTCCGATAACAGACGGTTTTTATTTGTTATGGAATAGCTTTTTTTATCGCTTTGAAAAGATACTGCGCGGGTGTTTATTATTTCTCTGAAGGTTTCGTTTTTTAAGGCGTATCTCGCTATTAACGCCATATCATACGCTGTTGAGTGATGGTCCTCCAAATCAAGACCGTTGGGCGTTTTGAAAACAGTGTCTTTCGCTCCGAGGTCTTTCGCTTTTTTTGTCATTTCGGCGCAGAAGTTCTCCACGCTTCCGCCTATATGCTCCGCTATGGCTACCGCGGCGTCGTTTGAGGACTGAAGCATTAAGGCGTATAACAGATTTTTAAGAGTTATTTTTTCTCCCTCTGAAAGCTTCATTTTTGTGGGCGGGGCGGAAGCCGCTCTTTTAGACGCCGTTACCGTATCTGAAAGGTTTCCTTTCTCTATCGCCGTTATCGCCGTCATTATTTTTGTCGTGCTTGCCATCGCCAAAGGCTCGTCGCTGTTTTTTTCCCATAAAACCCGTCCTGTCTCATAATCTATTAATATCGCTCCTTTCGCGTCTACATCCGTTTCCTTTAAAACAGAGGTGTTTTCTTCTCCTTTTACATTATTTTTGAATTGAGTAAGGGAAAGTATAAGACACAGTATCAGTATTGGTGTTTTTATATACAATTTTACTTTTTTCATTTATTAAAGCCTCCGAATGATTTTTGATTTTACAGTAATTCTGTTAATGTTTTTCTTTTCTATGTTTATTCCGGAATTGCTGTAATATAATCCTGATATATTATATATTATTTGGAAAATTATGTATTAATTCAAAAAAATACCGATTGCGGCGTATTTTTTCCTGAAATTATTTTTATTTTTTTATTTGTCAGTGTTTTCTTTAACAGACTTCTTTCCAAACAATGAAATATAGTTAATCCAATAAAAAAATATTTTTTTGTTTATATGTCGTTTTATATAATATTTTAATGTAAC
>CAYLJL010000296.1:0-2484 GCA_964384005.1 uncultured Lachnospiraceae bacterium
GTTATGTATAAAAATTATAAATTTTACGAAACTTTTATATTATTTTTTATTTTCTCAAATTTATTGTCTCCGATTCCTGAAACATTTTTAATATCCTCAATTTTTCTAAAACCGCCTTTTTCATTTCTGTAATTAATAATATCATTCGCTAAGGAATCGCCTATACCATTTAATTTTTTAAGCTCGTCGGCGCTTGCCGTATTTATGTCAATCATAACACTGCCGCCGCTTTCCTCTGAGCTTTCACTGTCCACGACGGTGTCGTTAATATTTTTAATTATGATATGCTCCGTATCTTTAACATAACTTGCCATATTAACACTTTCCCTGTCTGCCTGTTCCGTAAAACCTCCCGCTGTATTTACAATATCTTCAATCCGGCTGTTCGCTTTTGCGGAATAAACACCCGGATTTTTTATTTCTCCCGTAATATAAACTTTAATTTCCGTTTCTTCTTCCTGAGGTTCCTCCGATAATTCTTCGGTTGTACTGTCAGCTGTATTGTCACAACTGACCGTTTCCGTAATATTAACCGCCGAAACCCTGTTATCATCCAAAACATAAACAGCGTACCAGAATCCGACAACCGCGAAGAATACAATACCAGCGACAATAAAAGAGTTTTTATTTAATTTCATCAGAAAATCTCCCCGCATCGTAAATTATAATAACGAAAAAAATATGTTTGCCATGTAAAAATCAATAGCGTAACAGTATACTTTGATAAAATATATACAATAAATTACATACTGTCAGAATATTGTTTTGCCTTGAAAATTTCGTAAATTACTATAATCAAGTTTTCCTTAATAATTATATCATAAACTTTAAAATATAAAAACAGATTTTTTATTAATTTTTTTATATATAAAAAATTAAAATATAATATTATCCTTGATTAATTATATATATAGGTGTTATAATATATTTCGGCTATAAAATAAAAAAAATAATATTAAGGAGAGAATAAATTGAGTTTAAGAAAATCTTTTATTTATTGTACCATATTTTTTTCGGTTTTGCTAAATAATTTTTCAACTTTTTATGCGGAAAATGAATCCCCTGAAAAAGATACTCAATCCGAAACCCAGGTCTTAGAGCAGAATTCACCCGAAAACACCTCCGATAATTCCGCCCCGTTAGAAATCGTTGCCGAATCGGCAATATTAATAGATGCTGATACAGGTATAGTTCTGTACGAGAAAGAGCCCGACAAAAAATTATATCCCGCGAGCATAACAAAAATACTTACGTCTGTTCTCACAATAGAAAATTGTGAGCTTGATGAGAAAATAAAACATTCTCATAATGCCATTTATGGGATAGGTCCCGGAAGCAGTCATATAGGAATGCGGGAAGGAGAGGAGATAACGGTGGAAGATGCGCTTCACGGAATACTCTTGGCCTCCGCGAACGAGGTATGTATGGCTGTTGCCGAGCATATAGGCGGAAATGTCGAAGATTTTATGAAAATGGCAAATGAGAGAGCGCGGGAAATAGGCGCCGTAAACACTCACTTTACAAATCCTCACGGTTTTCACGACGACAATCATTACACAACAGCAAGAGATATGGCGCTTATAATGAGGGAAGCGATAAAAAACGAAACCTTTGTAAAAATAATAAGCACATATACTTATACAATTTCTCCGACAAATATTGTAAATGAAGAAAGAATCCTGCATAACAGCAATAAATTCATAAATCCTTACAGCGAATTTTATTACGGGTATTGTGTCGGAGGAAAAACAGGCTTTACTGACGAGGCCGGAAACACCCTTGTTACATATTGCCGGAAAGACGGAATGAATTTAATATCCGTAGTAATGAAAGACCAGGGGACAAACACTTATACCGACTCAAAAAAACTAATGGAATACGGATTTGACTCATTTGAGGAAAAAGAACTTTTTAACAAGGAAGATTATGTAGATATTACATATGCGGTTCAGTTTTTCAAGGATAAAAAAATAGAACTGAAAAAAATATCGGCAATCCCCGAAGAAAACTTCAGCGCCGTAGTTCCCAAAAATCTGGACGCGTCAAATATCACAGTAAAAGCGAATCTTCCGGAAGAAATAACCGTCGAGGCGGGAAAATCGCTGGAAATAGGCGACAAAATAGGAACTCTTGATATATTGTACAAAGATGGTAATTCAGAAAAAACATTAGCCCAGATAGACCTGATATCAAATTCAAAAGTCGACTCAATTCCTGAGAATGAGCTTCAGGAGAAAGAGGATTTGGAAATCTTCTGGCGTAAAACCATTACAATTTTAATAATAGCGGGCGTTGCCGTAGCCGTCATAGTCGCGGCGGCGGTTTCAATATTCCTTATAAAAAAACACAAAGCGAAAAAAGATTCCCCTCATTTTTAATTTTTCTCTCATAAAATTGCTCCGTGAATACAATTTGGTTTTCGTGGATTTTTTAAAAAAAAGCAATAATTTTCATATAAAATTATTGCTTTTTTTTTGTTTTTGT
>CAYLJL010000297.1:0-2448 GCA_964384005.1 uncultured Lachnospiraceae bacterium
CCGTCCGCCGAATCTCAAAAGCTTCGACGCCGCCTTTACAACATCGTCAAGACTGCATAAAATTTCATGTCTTGCCACAGCTTTGGGATTGTATTCATTAATCAGCCCGCCGCCTGTATTCATATAAGGGGGATTAGATGTAACTACGTCAAAAGAAGCACATTCAAACTTATTAAAAACCTCCTTAATATCGCAAAGTGAAATTTTAATTTTTTTCTCAAGAGAATTAAGTTTTACGCTTCTTTGCGCCATTTCGACGCTTTCCGGCTGAATATCAATTCCATAGTAATTTCCTCCGCCGTATCTGCCCTCCATAAGAATAGGAATAACTCCCGTACCAGTACCAAGGTCGATAACCCTTTCATTTTTTTTCACATTTGCGAAACCCGAAAGCAAAACAGCGTCGACACCAAAACAAAATTTTTGTGGGTCCTGAATAATTAAGTATCCGTTTCTGTGTAAATCGTCAACACGCTCATTTTCTTTAATAAAAGTATTATTTTTCATCAGTCCAAAATTTCCTTTAACTCGTCATCTTTATCACTTTTCTCATCATCTTTTATAATTCTTCTTTTAATAATTTTAATCTCGTCCACTCCAAAAACACCTACTGTCGGAGTATCCACCGGATTTTTCCTGACCGCCGCCTTAACGGTCTGCCTTAAAATATTAACGGAAAGAACTTCCCCGTCGCCGGCGGAAGTATGAATTATATCCCCTTCCTTAGGAAGATTTTTATTAAGTTCCTCATAAGTATCTTCCTCATATTTAAGACAGCACATAAGCCTTCCGCATATTCCCGAAATTTTTGTAGGATTAAGGGATAAATTCTGGTCTTTTGCCATTTTTATGGAAACAGGAGTAAAATCCCCTAAAAATGTTGAACAGCACAACGTCCGCCCGCAAATTCCTATTCCGTTAAGCATTTTCGCCTCATCCCGTACACCGATTTGCCTTAATTCTATTCTTGTTCTGAACACCGCCGCAAGTTCTTTGACAAGTTCGCGAAAATCAACTCGTCCCTCTGCCGTAAAGTAAAATATTATTTTATTAAGATCAAAAGTCAATTCAACATCAATTAATTTCATTCCAAGCTTATGTTTTTTTATTTTTTCAATGCAAATTTCAAAAGCTTCTTTTTCTCTGTTTTTATTCTCAATATGTTTTTCCTTGTCCTCGTCCGTGGCGATACGAATAACCTTTTTTAAAGGCTGAATAATACCGTCTTCATCAATATTCCTGTTTGTTATCTCGACAGTTCCGAATTCAATTCCCCTCACCGTTTCAACAATAACGGCGGTACCTTTTTCTATGGTCAAATCACCCGGGTCAAAATAATATATTTTCCCTACTTTTTTAAATCGGACTCCAACTATTTCAATCATTTTCTCTTTTCTCCTTCAACCTTAAAAATAAGTTCTCTGTAGTCATCTGAAAATTCGCGTTCTGCTTAAATTGAATTCTCGCTGAGGATATAGCCCTGGTTCCCCGAAATAACTGTTTCAAAGAAAAAATTTCAGCATTTCTTTTAAGTTCGCTTTCTTTATCTCTTTGAATAATAAATTTCCGAAAGTCCGAAAAACATTTCAAAACAATCATATCTCTGTAGCAAAGATATAAAATCTCCATAACAGTATCTATATCCTCCTTATATTCCTCGAAACCCGAAATCTCAGAAAAAATATCAATAATATCCATTTCATGAAACCTGTTTATAAAATCAAGCACAAAATTTCTGATTTTAATAAAACTTTCTGATGAGGCAATTTCAAGCGCCCTTCCAATATTGCCTTGGGCGTAAGAGGCGTATAAAAAAGCTTCCTCATCGGAAACGTCAATATTATTTTTCACATATACAAATACAGTATTAAAATCCAGAGTTTTCAATTTAAAAACGACACACCTTGATAAAATTGTAGGCAAAAACTTGTTATAATTTTCGGAAATAAGTATAAAAACGCCATATTCAGGAGGTTCCTCAATAGTTTTCAGAAGTGCATTCTGAGCCTGAACCGTCATAGTATCCGCATTATTCACAATAAATATTTTATACTTATACTTGTATGGTTTCAATCCTATATTTTTTCCTATTTGCTCTCTTACTTCATCAACGCCGATACTTTTGCCCTTCAAAGGTGTTATATATATAATATCGGTATGATTGCCGCTGTCAAAAGTTCTGCATGATGTACAATATCCGCAGGAATTTACTTCCGTTTCAGAATTTACATTTCTTGAGTTTTCGCATTGTACCGCCCTTGCGAAAGAATTAGCGATAAGTTTCTTCCCCGCCCCCTTTGGAGCGTCAATTATATACGCGTGAGATATTTTGTCATTAAAAATAATTGATTTAAAATTTTTAATAATCTGTTCATTACCCTTTATATCGTCAAAATTATACATAAAATCCTCTCTCTGAACCGCCTGTGTCATCTATAGCAAAGCAAT
>CAYLJL010000298.1:0-2445 GCA_964384005.1 uncultured Lachnospiraceae bacterium
AAGTTCACCGAACCGGAATTTATTTTTGAATACGCCTTACACGAAATCGCTGTAAACAAAGATATGAAAGGGAAAAGGGTGATTGTAACGGCAGGCCCTACAAGAGAGGCTTTCGACCCTGTAAGATTTATTTCAAACCATTCTACAGGCAAAATGGGGTACGCTTTAGCAAAAGAGTGTATCAGACGAGGGGCGGAGGTTACTCTTATTACAGGCCCTGTTTCTTTAAAACCTCCTATGTTTGCCGATGTGGTGAGGGTATCGTCGGCAGAGGAAATGTATAACGAGGTTATAAAAAGATTTGATATATGCGACTGTATTTTTAAAGCCGCCGCCGTCTGCGATTATACTCCTATAAACATATCCGACAATAAAATTAAAAAATCCGGAGAGGATATGTCCGTATCCTTAAAACGGACAAAGGATATTCTGAAAACTTTGGGAGAACGGAAAAAAAATCAGTTTATATGCGGTTTTTCTATGGAAACCGAAAATCTTCTGGAAAACTCCGTTAAAAAACTTAAAGAAAAAAACGCCGATATGATTATCGCAAATAATCTTAAAACAGAAGGGGCGGGATTCGGAACGGATACAAACGTTATAACGATTATAACAGAAAATGATGTCAGAAAGCTTCCCAAAATGAGTAAGGACGACGCGGCGCGCGAAATTATAAACGAGGTGCTGAAGCGATGAAATATGAGGTTATAAAGGCAAGAGCGAAAATAAATATTATCCTTGACATTCTCGGAAAAAGAGAGGATGGATATCATGAACTTAAAACAATTATGCAGACTGTCGGGCTATCCGACACAATAACCGTAAATAAAACCGACGACGGTCTTATAACGATTGGTACAAACAGCAAAAAAATACCTTGCGACAATTCCAATCTTGCCTATAAGGCGGCCCTGTATCTTAAAAAAAATTATAATATTACGGGCGGTATAGCCATAAAAATAGATAAAAATATTCCGGTCGCGGCAGGACTCGCGGGGGGGAGCGCCGACTGCGCCGCTACTCTGGTTGCTGTGAGAAATCTTTATAATCTCTCTTTAACCGACCGTGAACTTGCCGAAATCGGAAAATCTATGGGGGCGGACGTTCCTTATTGTATTTATGGCGGGACTTATCTCGCTGAGGGAATAGGCGAAAGGCTTACGGCGCTTCCTCCTTTTCCTGTGATGTCTGTACTTATCGCGAAACCCGATGTTGATGTTTCAACCGCCTGGGTATATGAAAATTTTGACTTATCAAAGGTTAAAGAATTTCCTGATACGGAGAAAATGAAGCGCTGTATCGCGGAAAATAATACAGAGGGGATTTGCGCCGGTTTATGCAACGTGCTTGAATCAGTTACGGCGGAAAAATATCCTGTTATAAATGAAATAAAAAGAATTATGCTTGAATTCGGGGCGTCAGGGGCGCTTATGAGCGGAAGCGGGCCGACTGTCTTCGGATTATATATACACAAAAGTGATTGCGCCAAGGCTCTTGAATGTCTGCGTGAGAAGTTAAATATTTCAAACTGTTTTATAACATCTGTTTCTAATAATTATTACAGCAATCCGATTTATTAATAGACTTCTTTCGAAACTAAGAAATTACATCAATTCAATAAAAAATTATTTCATTAAATGGTCAGCGCTTTTGCTGCGCAAAAGTCGGCTTTGCCAAAGCCAAAGCGCTGAACAGCCTGCGGTTTTATTTTTTGTTGTATTAATTTGTTGTTTTGCTTGTTTTGCTATAAGTTGATTGACTATAAAACAAATACACCCCAAAAGACAGCCGCGGAGACATTTAAGGCGTATTTATTTTATCGGTGAGATTTTTAACCTCGTTTAAAACAGAAATTTTTCTCGTTTCCTCAAATCTTTCAAAACTGTTCAGAGGAAATTTATCAGTATCTGTATATTTTAAAATTCCTTCAAGAGAGGCGTTTAATTCCCTTAAAATAAGCTTTGTGATTTTTTCTGCGGAGGAAAAGTCTTTTGTTGTTCCGCCCCCTGTTAAAATGAGGTATCCTTTCTTTTTTTTCATTTCAAAGCAGGGGTCTTTTCTTATATTTACGGAAACAAAGAAATATTGAAACCTTGACGAGAAATTTAAAAGATTTCCGCTGAGCATTGAATAGTGAAGCGGAGAAGCTATTATAACATTATCCGCCTTTTGCAAATCACAATAAAATTTTACCATACCGTCGTTTATTATGCAGGCATCGGATGTATGACATTTCCGACAGTCAACACATGGGGATATATTTTCAAAAAAAGTGTTAATTACTTTATAATCTCCCGTAATTCCGGAAAGAATCATATTGAGCAGCGCTACTGTGTCCCCGTTTTTCCGCGGGGAGCCGTTCAGAATAACAGTGTACATAGATTTACTCCTTAAATTAACGTGAATTCGATAAAAATTTATAGTTAATAGAACCTTTTTCTATCG
>CAYLJL010000299.1:0-2443 GCA_964384005.1 uncultured Lachnospiraceae bacterium
CCTCAAAAGAGGATACGGAAGTTAAGCTTAAAGAGGTTGATGAAAAACATGAGTTTATATGGAAACAAGTCGAGGACATCGGAAAAAGAGACTGGTCGGGCAAGGAAATAATCAAGAATATTATGAGCGCTTATTTGCGCGAGGTTGAAAAAATAAATCTTGAGATTGATGTTGACGAAAGCTATAACAGTCAGATGGAAGCTTCTCTCGCGGGAATAGGAGAATAAACGATATGACAGGCGTTACAGTTTCTATGATTTTTGTCGGAGCGATAATTCTCGGATTTTCTTTTGTTCTGAAAGCCGGTAAGAAAAATCTTGACAGGGATTTTGAGGAGGCTATAAAAAATTTTGAAAAGCAGAAAAAAATGGAGGAACAAGAGGAATTTAACGCTTTTGAAGAATGTTTAGGCGCTTCTGAAAATAATATTGAAAACAATTCTGAGGAAAATTCCGAAAATGAGTATAATCCTGATTTGTCGGATGAGTATGACAATGATGACGAGGATTTTGCGGCGCTTATGAAACAAGCCAGAGCTTTTTTAAGACTTGTGGGAATCGCTTTAATTGTTATAGGGATTATTTCTTTTTTTCTTTGACAGGTTTGTTATAATCCGCTGTTTTTTGAAAAATAATTTTAGCGGGAGGCTTGATTATGAGAGCTTACTTTTTATTTTTTATAAGTTTTACGGCGTTATTATCCATTTTATTTGTTTATTCGGTTTTCGCGGAGGTACAGTATGAAAATGAGTTTTTGTTTAAATTAAAGGATAACTCTGACGGGATTTCTCTTGCCGGATACAGAAGTTCCGATATTGACTCGGTTTCTGAAAATTTAGGTATTTACAAGGCCGATTATGATACCGTGGAAAATTTAAAAGAATTGGGTCTTATAGAATATGCGGAGGAAAACTCTTTACTTGAACTTGCTGATTTTGAAACGTCGGAAAATGTAAGTCTGAATTCAGGAGAAACTATGTATAACGACGCTTATTTTGAAGACCAATGGTATTTTGAAAAGCATAATATTTCGGCGGCAAAAGAAAAATCAGGCAAAGGAAAAGGTGTAAGAATAGCGTTAATCGACACCGGCGTTGTTGTGCAAGAGGATTTCAATCCATCAAATATAGAAGAAGGATATAATTACATAAATCCCGATAAAACGGGAAATTATGTAAGCGAGAGTGACGCGCTTATAACACGCAATCATGGTACTATGGGCGCCGGAATTATATGCTCTAAAAGCAACAATGAAATCGGTATAGCGGGAATCGCGGAGGAAGCAACTATTGTTCCTCTTATAGTATATCAGGACGGAACTAATTCTCTGGACAATCTTATCAGGGCGATAGACGACGCTGTCGGGAAATATAACTGTGATATTATAAATATATCTCTTACTACTCCGAATGAAAGCAAGTCTTTGCAGGACGCTGTTAATTACGCTAACGAAAATAAGGTTATTGTTATCGCTGCGGCAGGAAATGGCAGAACTCTGACAAATCCCTCAAGCGGCAGAAATTATTTATATCCCGCCTCTTGTGACAATGTTATTTCTGTGGGCGCGGTTGATTCGGATTTTAATGTTACTTATTTTTCTCAGATTAATGATTATGTGGATATTTCCGCCGCGGGAAACAAGCTTACCCTTGTCGGGTACGACGGGGTATATAGAACCGGAAATAATGGTACCTCTTTTTCAGCTCCTATTATTACCGGCTTTGCCGCTTTGATGAAAGAAAAATATCCTGATATCGACGGAGAACTTTTTTTAGAGGCTCTTAAAGCGGGAAGCTATGACTCGGAAAGCGCCGGATATGACATATACACGGGGTTTGGAATTTTTGACGCCCTGGAAAGTTTTGAATTTATGGAGGGAAGCAGGGATTTTTTTATTTCGCCTGTTTATATTGACGGTTCTGATATAAATGTTAAGGTTTTTGGCGACGGGATTTCCGGAAATCTTATTTTAGCTGTTTATGACCAAAATGGGAAAATGAAAGATTTTTTTACTCAATACTTTGAAACCGAAAATAAAATTTTTGCCCGGAATATTAATCATGATTTTGAAAAGGGTGAATTTATAAAAATTTTTGTTTTTGACAATTTCTACAATATGGCTCCTTTGGGAAAAATCAGAATTGCTAAAAGTCCATAGAGGGGAAATGATTATTTTTTCTCTTTGAATAAATCAGTGTTTCCTTAATAAATTTTATAATTTTTATTTTGACTCTTGTAAAATTATATTTTATCAATTAAAATATAATTGTGTATGTTATTTTTATTAATTTTAAGAAAAGAGGGTTACAGATGAAAAACAGAATTTTGGCTATTATTTTGACATTTACTTTTGTTTTTGGTTTAAGCTCTATTAATGTTTTTGCCGCGGGAATGTCATTTTATCCCCAGCAGGGAAGTTATGAGTTTGAAGAAGACCAAATCGG
>CAYLJL010000300.1:0-2434 GCA_964384005.1 uncultured Lachnospiraceae bacterium
ACAAAACCATAAGAAAAGCGTAGCTTTCCATTATAAAGTTCAGTTTCATAAGTACAGCGGAAAAAAATCCGCCCGATTTTCCCAAATAATTATTTTTCTGTAAATCTAACAATTTTTTCCATATCATCGATTAAACTCTTAGAGAAATTCTCCGCTTCTTTAAATATTTTCGCAGCCTTTGAATAATTCTCTCTATTTAAAGCGGAAATAACATCCGCTCCATATCTATGAAATCTTTTATGTTTATTGCCAAGTTCGTTCCATATTGGCATAATTTCCGGTATATTAGGAATCATTGAATGATAGAAATGCCCAAACCCACATTTAGTAGAATCCAGTTGTAACGGAGCTGCTTTCTTTTCTCTCACCATATTCCTTAAATTGTTAAGCCATGTATTATGTGCCGTAATGGCGTTTCTGACATATTGGGCAAACTCCTTATTTTCCAATCGAAAAAACGAATCTTCTGTCATAGAACCCATTTTCTTTACAGTTTCATCAAGTATTTTTTCTATATCAACAACAGGTTCAACTGATTTTTTTAAGTTCTGGCCGACTGTGTTCATAAAGTTTATACTGTCCTCTAACTGTTTTTCCATTTCAAGCATAGAATCACTGAGTTCTTTGCTGACAGAAGCTATTGAATTAATCGAACAGCTCACCTCTGAAACGTGTTTTTGATTTTCATTATTTAATTCCCATACATTTTTTATCTTTTCGGTCATTATCCTGAGAGCATTTATTGTATTTACAACGCTTTTAGTGCTTTCTTGGGAAGCGTTTTTTATACCTATGACAAATTTCCCCATAGTTCCCGTCATATCTTGAGTTTGCCTTGATAATTTTCTGATTTCCTCTGCGACAACGGCAAAACCCTTTCCGGCGGCGCCCGCTTTTTCCGCTTCAATGGCAGCGTTTAACGCAAGAATATTTGTTTGTAAAGATATAGAATCAATACTTTCGATTACATTATTGATACGGCTGATAAAATTAAACAGATTATCCATATTCTTTTGCATTTCCATAGACATTTCAATAGTTTTACTTGAAAGATTTTTTATAACCGTTAAATCACTTTGACCTGATTCTATCTTTTTGTTTACTATTTCTGTTTCAGAAGAAAGTTTAATAATTGTGCTTGTCATTTCATTGTGTTTGTTGTCAGACTTATCCGACTCAAAGGAATTATATGAAGATTCTCCAAAAATAGCTTTAGTAGCCTTTGTAACATCATTGGATATATTCATAATTTCTTCCGTAAGATGCTGCATTGTCAAATCAAGAGAACTAATCTGCATAACGGCTTTAATATTTTTCTCAAAAATATCCGCAAATTGTTTTCTTCCGGATAACAATCTCCTGTAAATATCATATAATTCCGGTTCTTTGGAATAATCATCATTTTGTAGCTTGGAAAGCGATTTTATAAGCGAATTTTTTTTATTTATACTCCACATTTTATAACCTCTTTTCTGTAATTTACTAAGAAAGTTGAAAATCCCTAATTTTTATTACTAACAATTCATTTTTAAAACATTCGTGATAAATCAACATATCAATAATTAAAAAATGCTAAGGAAGTGCTGATTTAAGGATATTAAAAAAATTTTAAAAACTCAATTTTTAAAAATTTTTTTCAGAACTTGTTTTCAATATATAATACTATTAAAAGTTTGAATTGTTTCGGCATTTTCTTTTTAGGTAGTTTTTACAAAAATTGACCTATCCTGAAAGAAAACAGAACTATATCTGACAAAGTTAAATGATATTATCCTCATAATAATACATTTATTATATCATATTTAATTTTATCGGTCAAGAAACATATTGAGATGCTCAGGAAAATCAATTTTTACTTGTAGAGTTTTTCACCATAAATCAATATCAGCTTAATTTTTGTGAATTGCTATAATCTCAAAAGCAGTTCTTTCACACATACGTTATAATAAGGGTGTTTATAAAACGGAGCGATTTGAGCTAAAGGTTTAAGTACGAAAAATCTGTTTTCCATTTCAATATGGGGAATTTTAAGCCTATCATCATAAATAACAATATCATCGTAAAAAATAATATCAATGTCAAGAGTTCTGGGACCCCAATGAACGGTTCTTTTTCTTCCGGCCTCCTCCTCAACTTTATTTATAAAATCTAAAAGTTCATAGGGGGTAAAAAGAGTCTTTATTTCAATACAGCCATTCAAAAAATCATCCTGCTGAACCTCTCCTACAGGTTTGGTAACAATAAAATCAGAAACTTTTTTTACCTCGCAAAAATCCGAATTTTTTATTTTTTCAACAGCAAAATCAAGATAATTCTTTTTATCGCCCAGATTAGACCCTAAAGATAAAAAAGCCGTTTTCCAGCCCCTTTCAATAATAACGGAAATATTATCCGTATGTAATTTAACAGGAGCCCAGGGTTTTTTTAATTCAAC
>CAYLJL010000301.1:0-2426 GCA_964384005.1 uncultured Lachnospiraceae bacterium
TATTAATTCTACCGAACTTGACGAGGAAATAGAGTTTACTTTTAACGACGTCGAGATAAGAAACCAGTTCGACCAGGTTATTGGAGAGTAATTTAAGAAAACGCTTCACAATTCAAATAACAAAACAGACTTCTTTCGAAACTAAGAAATTAAGGAAATACCGGCAAGTCGGGCGGAAAACCGAAAAAAGCGGTTTTCCGCCCGATTTCGGAAAAGGAGGATTTTTATGACATTTCAACAATTTTTAAACCAGAATACTGTTGACTCAATCACAAAAGAGATTATCGTATCGGACAGGTTTAAAAACGATGACGGCGATATTTTCAGATTTAAAATAAGAGCCATGACTCAGAGTAATTTTGAGGAAATAAAGAAAAAGGCTCTTTTCGGCAATATAGGAAACGCACAGATTGACGAGGACGTTTTAAACTGTTTTATAATTATCGAAAATACTATAGAACCGTCTTTTAAAGATTCCAGAAGCCTTACCGAACTTAATTGTTCTTCTCCAAGGCAGTATCTGAACAGGGTTCTCCTATCGGGAGAAATAGCTTTCTTAGCCGAGGAGATTATCAGGTTAAGCGGTTTTGACAGAAGCGTTTCGGAACTTTCAGAAGACGTAAAAAACTGATTGACGAGGGCGATTTCTACGCCAATTACGCTTTTTTTGCCCTCGAGAGGTTTGGAATTTTACCATCGGATTTTATGAAAATGAGTATCAGGGAACAGGCTGTTATTATCGCTTTTATTGATAAGATTTTTGAATAATTCAGCGTCAGGGTTTCTCTATACGCTTCCGGGAAAGGCAGGGAAATTTATGTATGAGTTTATTTTTCATTATGACGGGGAGGAAGACAGCACTGTTGTTTTACCTCTGGCTCCCGAATATGTGAAAACCAACGAAAAAAGTCTTAATAAAATTATTGAGATTTTCGGCGGCGGAGAGGTTAATATTTTAAAAGGTCTTAAACTAAGGGATTTAACTTTAAAATTTTTACTACCAAAGGATAACGTACTTACTGAAATGTCGGACGCCGATTTTAACGAGCCTATTTTTTATCTCGCTAAGTTCAGGGAATTTATTGACAATAAAAAACCCGTAAGACTTACTATAACCAGAAAACAGCAGAAAGGCGGAGTTATTTTTGCCGGGAATATTCTCGTTTCCTTTGAGGAATATGAGGTTTTGGAAAATGCCGGGGAAGAAGGGGATTTCTGGATTACTCTTAAATTAAAGGAAATACAGGAATGATTTTTTGAAATGTACGGCAATTACGGTATGGATAGAAAATAATATTTTATAGTCAATCAATTTGATTGACTATATTCCGGAATTGCTGTAAAGAAAGTATATGGGTGATTTTTTGGAATATAAAATTATAGTTGGAGGAAAAAAGGGTACTTTTGATTTGACAGGATTCGTTGTCGGCGAGGCGGTTATCACAAGCTATAAAAAGGGCAGGGCCTCTTGTCTTGAGTTTACGGTCATAAGAGGTACAAAAGGAGAGTTTGTTTTTTCTGAGGGTGACTGCGTTAAGTTTGCCGTGGAAAACAATGTTATTTTTTCGGGTTTCGTTTTCTCCAAAGAGAGAAATTCTGACCAGCTTATTAAAGTTATTGTTTTTGACCAGCTCAGATATTTAAAAAATAAAGATACCTATAATTACAGTTTAAAAACCGCTTCCGACGTGGTTATGATGATTATAAAAAATTTTAATCTTAAATACGGTCAGATAGACAATTCGGGTTATGTTATCAGTTCCAGAATTGAGGAAAACAAATCCCTTTTTGATATTATTTTAAACGCTGTTGATATTACTTACAAAAACTCAAAAAAATATTTTATACTTTTTGACAGGGCAGGAAAAATTTGTTTTAAAAACGAGGTTAATTTAAGGCTCCCTCTTGAACTTTCTGTAAATGACAAAAGTATTATTGATTTTTACTGCAAAACTGACATCAATTCTGATACCTTTTCCAGAGTGAAGCTCTATCAGCAGGATAAAAGAAAAAATTTCAGCCGTACCGAAACGGTACAGAGCGATGAGGGAGTCGAAAGATTCGGCGTTTTACAGTATTTTCAGAAAATGCCTGAGGAATACAACGCTTTTCAGCTTAAAACCTGCGCCGAAAATATCCTCAGTGAAAAAAACAGGATAAGCACAATGTTTTCCGTTAAATGTATCGGTCTTGGAAACGGCGAGGAAAATATCAGGGCCGGCAACAGTATTTTTATAGATTCTCTGGATATAGGCGAGGAGACTGTAAACGGCTTTAAATCTATTGACAAATGTACCCACAGGTTTTCTTTTAACGAGCATATTATTGAAATGGAATTTTGCTGAAAGACGCCGGCTTTGCCGGCGTCCACGCGTGTCGAAAAAGTCGACACGCTTGCAAGAAATACAAGTATTTCTTGCATTTCT
>CAYLJL010000302.1:0-2425 GCA_964384005.1 uncultured Lachnospiraceae bacterium
TGAGAACATAATTATAAACAGAATCAAAATGAGCATAGAGCTGTCGCTGTTTCCACAGCCGCAGCCGCCATTGTTTCCAAAGCCAAAACCGGGAATAAGCAAAAGAATAAGTAAAATCCAGATAAAGCTGTTTCCACCAAAATTCATAAATAAAACCTCCTAAAAAATAATTAATAATTAATAACTGTTACACATCTATACTATGAGCCGAAAAGAAAAAAATGACTAAATTTTAAAAAAAATAATAGTACAGGCTATAATTTGTCACAAAGACGAACTAAAAAGCATACATTGTTTATTAAGATACTTTAAAGGAGTTCAAAAAAATGGCAGAGCCCGAAAAAAAAGTTCAGTTAATATTAGAATGTAATATGACACAGGCAAAAGAGCTTTTAATAAGTGAAATAGCGACGCTTAAATACAGACTTCCGTCAATAAACTCCTACGTCGTCGAAATCTATGAAAAAGACCTTCCAAAAATAAAAAATCTGGAGGGACTTAAAGCTGTCTATGAAAATACAAGAATAACGGCGCAAATGGATAACGCGAGAAAAATACTGAAAGCAGATTTTGCTGAAAACAACGGCTATACAGGCAAAGGAATCACAATAGCGTTTCTCGACACAGGAATCGCTCCGCTCAAAGATTTTACTTATCCGGAAAACAGAATAATATATTTTAAAGATTTCGTAAATAACAAAACCGAGCCTTACGACGACAACGGCCATGGAACCCACGTAACAGGCATATGCGCGGGAAACGGAACACTTTCCGAAGGCAAATATAAAGGAATTGCGCCAATGGCGAATATAATCTCGTTGAAAACCCTTAACAATAAAGGAAGCGGCAATTCCTCCGATGTTCTCGCGGGGATACAATGGATAATAGACAACGCGAAAAAATATAATATAAAAATAGCTAATCTTTCCATAGGAACTGAACCGCAGAACTCAGACGATCCTTTGGTAAAAGCGGTAGAATACGCGTGGGATTCGGGAATAGTCATAACAACCGCCGCCGGAAACAACGGTCCGAAATCAAGTACAATAACCTCCCCCGGAACAAGTAAAAAAGTAATAACCGTAGGAACAGCGAACGATAATAACTTTGTAAACATTTCAGGAACAAGCGTAATAAATTTTTCAGGCAGAGGTCCTACAAGGGAATGTGTAATAAAACCCGACATTCTCGCTCCCGGAACGGACATAATATCATGTATGACGCCAACGCCGTACAAAAGCGAGAAAGAAGAAATAAACAAAGTAGGCGAAAATTACATGAGGCTTAGCGGGACATCAATGTCCACACCAATGATAACAGGGGCCATAGCGCTTCTTCTTGAAAAATATCCAAAAATGGAACCCGACGATATAAAATACGCTTTGAAATGCTGTGCGGTAGATTTGAATTTTCCTCAAAACAGACAGGGGTGGGGAATGGCAGATATAAAAAAATTGATGAAAGAGGAGGAATTCCATGTCAGACATTAAAAATTTAATAGCGTTAAATGATTTAATAAAAAACAGCAATTCTTTGCAAAGTGATTTAACCGAAGCGGCAGAATTAATAAAAACGATGTTTAAACAAAAATATATTTCAAAACTTGAAAACGAGTTAAAAATACACAAACAAATTCATCAAAAAAATCCGACAAAAGAAATTCAGCTTATACAAGCGGTAAAACCTTTTATAAATCAGGAAAGGCATAAGACAATAGATTCAATAACCGACGCCCTTATAAATATAACGACATTAATGGACATACAAAAAGATTTTATAAAAAACAGCGAAAAGCAAAAAGAGGATAAACCTCAGATTAAAGCGATGGATACAATTTTAACCGAAAGAAACGACCCGTCTATAAAAAAGGACGGAATATATGATATAGATGAAAGCTGTCTTTTAACAAAACAAAGTTCCGGAAGAAATACATCCTCAAATTTTTTAGTTTATGCGTTATTCGCGCTTATACTTTTTAAGGGAACACCGCGTATAAGGTAAAAATATAGCAGACAATTAAGGAGAGGTTAAAATCCCGAACCTCTCCCCGCCTTTCGGCGTTTTTTACATATTTTTTTGAAGTATGCTTTTTACAGCTTCAAATCTTTTTGCCGTAGAACCGGCAACCGCGCCCATCTTCGCCATTTCCTCAAATTGCTCAAAAGTAACCCATTTAGCCTCTGTTGTTTCTCCGGGCTGCATTTTAAGTTCATTTATTTCCACATCTTTTTTTAGCATATATATGTCAACAAAAGCAAAGCGCCCCTTTGTCGTTCCCATAACAGTATCTATTTTTATAAGTTCCTCTTTACAAGCATTAATTCCCGTTTCCTCAAAAAGTTCTCTTAAAGCCGCGTTTATACTCGTTTCTCCGCTTATAACAGAGCCTGCGGTAACCTCCCATAAATCAGGATATATCTCCTTG
>CAYLJL010000303.1:0-2398 GCA_964384005.1 uncultured Lachnospiraceae bacterium
TTTTCATCGGGGTATTTATAAATACAGTAGGTCTTTTTGTGGTAAAAGCATACTCCCAGCATATATCCGACCAGTCCGTAATCAAAATATCCGCCTCCATAATCGGTGAGTTTGAGGAAAAATCGGTTTGTATAGTGATATTTCCGCCTTCTTTTTCATACTTTTCCTTTAGCGCGTCAAATTTTTCAGGTTCATTTTTAACCTGCTGGGGATGAGGTCTCAGACAGATATCCAGATTAATTTTTGAAAGCTCAGCCAGAAGCTTGTCAACGCATAAATCAATAATGTTATCAGGCTGCCAGGAGGGAGCGATAAGAATTTTTTTAGGATTATTTTCTTTACGGGGCTGTTTCTGATACTGTTCAATCATTTCGTCAATTAAAATATAGCCTGTTTCAACTAATCTTTTTTCTTTTGTGTTATAAAGTTTTTCCATTTCTCTTATTTCCTTAACGGAATCAATCCCAACGCAAAAAACGGTATCGTACCAGTCAAGGGCGCCCCTTCTCATAGTCAGGGCAATACTTCCCATACCGTGGCAAACATACAGATACTCAATATCGTTTCTTATCCTTGAGCGCTTTATATGATATTTTTCCAAATCCGGCATAGTCATAACGACCATATCGCAGTCAAGTTTCATAAAAAGCGGAATAAGATATTTATCTCTTGAAATGTAATAAGGGTGAATCTGCCCTCTTTTATCATTAAAGATATTGTCTTCCGGGTCGCTTGTCACATAATGAATATCTATATCCGAATGTTCGCAGATATAATCAATAATGCCCGCGTAATATTTGTAAAAACCGTTCTGCTCGGAATAAAACATAAGCTGCATATTTTTTTCTTTGAAAAAACGTTTGTAATCCTCTTTTTCTTTTTTGTGATATTTCTTGTATACTTCTTCTCTCAGCTTCTTTTTTTCCTGAATTTTTTTCAGATAATTAAGGTCAATATGCTTTTTTGGAGGCATCACGACATTTGTGAGAATCATAGACGGAATTGAGAACAGATTTCCGAAAATCCAGTATATGCCAACACCTGCCGGCACAAGATAAGCGAAATAAGCCGAGAATAAAATCATAAATATCGTCATTCCGTACTTATTAAGGTTTCCCGCCGTTGCCTGCAAAATATTTACTCTGTTCTGAACAACACACATAAGCCAAGCGCTTAACCCCGCAAAAAAAGGAATAAGAAGCTGAATATAGTTTCCCGAAAACGTAGGTTTCACGCCCAAATCAAAGCCCCATAAATTGGTGTCGAAAGCCTTTATTGCGTTTACGGTTTCAGACAGCGCCCCGCTGTTAAAATCCGTCATATTGTGAGCTTTGTCAATAAGCTGAAGCTGATAGGAGCTTTCGGTATTTCCCACATCAAGAAAGAGCCTCAGCTGTTCTATAGCCGAGTTGTCAATCCTAAGTACATATGATAAAGGCTGATAAATCACTCCCAGAAGTCCCATAACAAGAATAAGCTGGATAATAAGGGGAATAATCCCAAGAGATGAATGATAGTTATTTTTTTTGTAAAGTTCCATTCTGGCGTCTATATATTTGTCCTTGTCGTCAATATATTTAATTTTCAGCGCGTCAAGCTCCGGCTGAAGCTTTGTCATTTTAATAGAGTTTTTCTGAATAAGCAAACTGACGGGAAATAATATAACTTTTGTCAGCAGGGTAAATAAAATCAGACTAAGCCCATAATTGCCTATTATGTAATAGCAGCCGCTCATTACAAAACTCATGACATTACTTATAGCATCAATTACAGCCCCCACAATCACACCTCTTCGTCATCAAGCAAATCTTCGGCTTTAACAATGCTCTTTCTGTCTGAAGATGCGTTGTTTTCCATTTTGATTTCCTTTATATTGTCCATTTTTTTCTTTTTAACTTTCCTTACAAACTTGTTCCATAAAATACCCGCCGCCGCTCCGCAGGCAATAACAATACCCGCGGCAATCTGCACCACATAACTTGTAGTGGCAGGGTCGATATAAGCATAACAGCTTTCTGTGGCTATCATTAAAGCGCACACAAAATTTAAGTTAAACCAAATAATTTTTTTCATCAGCCATTTTCTCCTTAAAGTATTTTTTATGGAAACACCGAACAAAGGATACCAAAAAATAATTTTTGAATTGTGTAGTGTTTCCTTTAATATATAGTCAATCAACTTAAAAATAAACAAGTTCGGCGGTCAGAAATCCTTTTTGCTTATGTTTAGTCAGTCAGCATAGGCTCCGGCTATGCTCTCCTTCCGCCGCCTGCAAAACACGCCGGAAAATTTTGTTTAAAAATTTTCTTTCAGCGTCTCTGTACATAAATTAAAAACTATCATAAAGTATACTTTACGACAGTTAAAAAATATTAAAAACATTTGTAATAATTGTACC
>CAYLJL010000304.1:0-2371 GCA_964384005.1 uncultured Lachnospiraceae bacterium
AAAAGGAGGCGAGGCAAAAATTATTTTCACAAGGCGAAGGAAGGCAGGCGCAGTCGAAAGCCTATACCAACTGACTAAACATAAGTGAAAAGGATTTTTGACTTCCGAACTTATTCATTTTTTAAGTTGATTGACTATATAATTTTTATAAAGAAAGGAAGATTTAATATGAGCAGAAAAACAATAAAAAAAATAGCTTCGGCAGCGCTTTGTATGTGCTTGTTTACTTCAATAGCTCCGATTAATATTTTCGCCGAAAATCCTGTTTTTGACTTTACCGTTCCAAAATTCTCGTCAGAAGCGCCCTATGTCATATCAAACGGCGTCGTGTACAATTTTATAAAAGAACCCGGAAACGTGTCTTTGGGAGAAGTTTCTGTAGGAAATAATCAAAATATAACTATATCCGACGTTTCAATTCCTAACGTAATAACCATAAAAGGCAAATCCTACATGGTTACAGCGATAGAGGACGGGGCGTTTTCCGGAAATGACACAATAGAAACGATTTCCTTCGGAAAAAGCGTAAAAGACGTAACAGCCGCGGCATTTTTAAACTGTCCGGCCCTTCGTGATATAACCGTGGCCTCAGACAGTACTTATTTCAAATCGGACAGCGGAGTATTATACGACGCATCTTTTAAAACATTAATAAAATATCCTGACACAAAAGAATCGTCTTCATACTCCATAAAATCCGAGACAGTTAAAATAGGCGACTATGCCTTTTTCGGCAATAATTCCATAAAGGATATATCAATGCCCGTTAATTTATATGAAATCGGGAACTATGCCTTCGCGGACTGTGACACAATAGAAATGCTCAAAATGGGAGTAGATGTAAAAGAAATCGGAGATTATGCTTTTTATAAATCGGGAATAAAAACAATAAATCTTTCACCCTCAATAACCTCTATAGGGAAAGGTGCGTTTGCGTTCAGCGATATATCAAAGATAGTATTGCCCTCAGCCCTTGAGGAAATAAAAGAAAACACATTTTATAATTGTGAGAATTTAAGCGGGATAACCTTCGGAAACAATTTAAAAATAATAGGAGATTACGCCTTTTCGAATACAAAAATAAGCACGCTCACTTTTTCGGAAAAAATAAGTACAATAGGAAAATTTGCTTTTGCCGGCTGTTCGAATTTAAAAACAATAGAATTTAACAAATTGCTTTCCACAATAAATGACAGCGCATTTTATAATTGTTCGTCAATAAAAACAATAGATTTGCCAAAATCCCTGAAAACATTAGGCGATGATGTTTTTACCGGCTGTACAGCCCTTGAGTCGTTTACAACCAAAAGCGGAAACCCTGACAATTACACAGTAGAAAACGGAATTTTATACAATAAAAACGTAACATCTCTTATTCATTATCCCGCGGCGAATATAGCCTCGGTATATACGCTTCCGTCAAGTCTTATGGAAATTAAGGACAACGCTCTTGCGGACTGTAAATATATAAATGAGTTTTACCTTAACGCGTCAGGAAGATATTTTTATGTAGACAACGGAATTTTATATGACTATCACATGACAAAATTAATAAAGTATCCCCTTGGAAAAGGCGGAAATGACTTTACTGTTCCCGACACGGTAACCGAAATAGCCGGAGGGGCGTTTAAAAACTCGGATATTTCGGGAATTATAAATTTACCGTCGGGGCTTAAAAAGATAGGTGATTTTGCTTTTGACGGATGCTCGAATATAAGCTCCTTTAATACGAATAATAACAATTATTTTACCTCTGAAAACGGAGTCCTTTACACAAAAGATAAAACCGAGCTTATTTACTTCCCCGGAAGAAGCGCTTTAATAAACTTTGTCGTTCCGGACACCGTGACTAAAATTCACCCCGGGGCTTTCAGCGGCGTAAATATCAAAACAATTCAATTAAATGAGAATTTAGAAGAAATAGGAGATTACGCTTTTGAAAATACAAAAATAACAGAAATAGCTTTCCCTGAAAGTTTAAAGAAAATCGGAAATTACTCATTTTCAAATACGGATATTACACAAATAACTTTTCCGTCGGCAATAGAGGAAATAGGAGATTATGCTTTTGAAAATTGCGTAAATCTCGGCACAGTGAAATTCACATCAAAAAATCCTCCCGAAATCGGAAGCAACTCGTTTTCAGGCTGTGATAGATTGTCTTTGATAAGGCTTATTTCAGGCGCGGAAAACTCAAAAGATAATTATATCGAAAGCTTAGCTGTATTGAATATAGATAATGCGGACGACTATATAACCATAGGAAATAGCTCTTTATAATTTAACAAACCAAAGAACCCAAGTTAAAAACTTGGGTTCAGGCTGTCGAAAAAGTTAAAATTATAAAAAAATATGAATTTTTTGAAGAATA
>CAYLJL010000305.1:0-2337 GCA_964384005.1 uncultured Lachnospiraceae bacterium
ATGGGCAAAGCCCATCTTGCGGATTAAAGTCTGCGACGCTTTTTGAATTTGTATTCTTCGGAAAATTCATATTTTTTATAATTTTAACTTTTTCTACAGCCTGCGGAAAGCCGCGCTTTCCTTAAAATTTTTTTATTAATAAATTGGATTGCTGTAAGCAGACGAGTTTATTTTGTCTGCTTAATTTCTGTTAGCCTTTTTTCTTGCCACAGGGTCGAGAATTTTCTTTCTGAGTCTTAAATTCATCGGAGTAACCTCCACAAGCTCGTCGTCAGCTATGAAATCAATACACTGCTCAAGGCTCATAATTGTGGGGGGAGTAAGTTTCAAAGCGTCGTCCGCACCTGATGAACGGGTATTTGTAAGCTGTTTTTTCTTGCAGACGTTTACTTCCATATCGTTGCTTCTTGTATTTTTTCCGATGACCATTCCGGCGTAGACTTTTGTTCCCGCGCCGATAAAAAGCTCTCCTCTTTCCTGAGCGTTGTACAGTCCGTAGGTAACGGCGTCTCCCGCCTCAAAGGCTATGAGAGAGCCTTGTCCCCTGCTTGAGATTTCACCTTTGAACGGTTTATAATCGTCAAAAACGGAATTCATAACGCCGTTTCCCTTTGTGTCGGTCAGAAACTCGTTGCGGTATCCTATAAGACCTCTGGCCGGAATAGAAAACTCAAGTCTTGTATAACCGCCTTTTGAGGGAGTCATATTTGTCATTTCGCCTTTTCTTGCCCCGAGTTTTTCAATTATGTTTCCGACAAATTCCTCCGGAACGTCTATTGTCACGTTTTCAACAGGCTCATATTTTTTCCCGTCAATTTCCTTAAAAAGCACTTCAGGCCGTGATACCTGAAATTCATATCCTTCTCTCCTCATGGTTTCTATAAGTATCGAAAGATGAAGCTCTCCTCTGCCGGAAACCTTATAGCTTTCCGCAACGTCCGTTTCCTCAACCCGCAGGCTGACGTCCGTGTTGAGTTCTCTGAAAAGACGTTCCCTTAAATGTCTTGACGTTACAAATTTTCCTTCCGTTCCGGCGAAAGGACTGTCGTTTACGCTGAAAGTCATGGCGAGGGTAGGCTCCGATATTTTATTTACGGGAACGGGTATGGGATTTTCCCTGTCGGCGATGGTATCTCCTATGTGAATTTCAGGAATTCCGGAAACGGCAACGATAGAGCCTATGCCCGCCTCCCTGACATCTATTCTCTCAAGACCCTCGTACTCATAAAGTTTATTTACTTTTACATTTTCTCTTTTTTCAGGGTCGTGGATATTTACGATAGTTACGTCCTGATTTACCTTTACTATGCCGTTTTCAACCTTTCCGATTCCGATACGGCCCACGTAATCGTTATAGTCGATTGTGGTAACGAGAATCTGAAGGGGCGCGTCGGGGTCGCCCTTAGGAGCGGGTATGTGTTTGATTATCGTGTCAAAAAGACATTTCATATCCTCCGCTTTAAGAGCGTCCTCGGGATTCATGGCCGCTTTTCCCTGTTTCGCGGAGGCGAAAACAAAGGGAGAGTCAAGCTGTTCATCACTTGCCTCAAGTTCGATAAACAGTTCCAGAATCTCGTCTACAACCTCGGCGGGACGCGCTTCGGGGCGGTCGATTTTATTAACGCATACAACGACGGGAAGGTCTAAGGATAAGGCGTTTTTAAGAACAAATTTTGTCTGCGGCATCGACCCCTCGTAAGCGTCGACTACCAGAACAACGCCGTTTACCATTTTTAATACTCTTTCAACCTCTCCGCCGAAATCAGCGTGGCCCGGTGTGTCGATTATATTTATTTTGGTGTCGTTATAATATACGGAGGTATTTTTTGATAAAATAGTAATGCCTCTTTCCCGCTCAATATCTCCCGAATCCATTATCCTCTCCCGTACTACCTGATTTGTACGGAATGTTCCGCTTTGTTTTAAAAGTTCATCAACCAGAGTTGTTTTGCCGTGGTCAACGTGGGCGATAATAGCTATATTTCTGATATCATTTCTGTCTGTAATCACTTTTTTCATACTCCTATATTAAAATATTATGAGAAAACATAAATTCGGCGTGCGAAAAAGCCGGCACGCCTGCGGGAAACGCAAGCATTTCCCGCGTTTCTCAGAATCCGCGGCGCTTTTTGAATATTTATTCTTCAAAAATTCACATTTTTTATAATTTTAACTTTTTCTACAGTCTGAATATAAATTTTCCTTATTTTTTCTATCAAAATATTCTAACATATTTAAAAATTTATATCAATATATATTTTTTGATTTTTTCGATATTTTATCACGGAAATCAATTTTTGAAATTTTTAGTTTTTTTGGAACCTTTTTCTATCGCAA
>CAYLJL010000306.1:0-2333 GCA_964384005.1 uncultured Lachnospiraceae bacterium
CCTGATTCTGCGGTATGCAACGAAGCTGTTGAACTTATCAAGAAAAGAGGATTTAAGAATCTTGCCGGATTTGTAAACGGAATACTTAGAAATATCTCAAAAAATATTGAAAATATTTCATATCCGGATATTGAAAAAGATTTTGTTAAATATGTTTCCGTCAGGTACTCTTATCCTATCCATATTATTGAATATTGGTTGCAATATTTAAGCAAAAAAGATATTTTGGAAATGTGTGGGAAAAATTCGGAACCGCCGAAAATTACCGCGGCAGTAAATACAATTAAAACTGACAGGAACAAGCTTTTGGAAATTTTAAAAAATGACGGTATTTCAGCGGAAAAGGTTATTGAATTTGAAGAACTTATTCAAATATCCAAAACGGACGATATTTCCAAAAATAAAGCATATCAAAAAGGTCTTTTTCATATTATGGACAAAAGTTCCGTTATAGCTGTAAAGGAACTTTCTCCTGATAAAAACGACTGCATAATTGACATCTGCGCGGCTCCGGGCGGAAAATCATTTTTATCAGCATATTTAATGGACAATAAGGGCGAAATCAAATCAAGAGATATTTACGAACATAAGATTAAGCTTGTTTCAGACGGAGCGAAAAGACTTGGTATCGACATTATAACAGCGGAGCGAAAAGACGCTTTAACTGTTTATAAAGAGGATTTTAAAAGAGCGGATAAAGTTATTGTTGACGCGCCATGCTCAGGATTTGGTATTGTAAGAAAAAAACCGGATATCAAATATTCTAAGTCTTCTGAAGATATCGAAAACTTAGCAAAACTTCAAAAAGATATTCTTTCGATTGCGCAGAATTATGTTAAAAACGGAGGAACTCTTGTTTACAGTACCTGTACAGTCTCATATAAGGAAAATGAGGAAAATGTTAAATGGTTCATTGAAAATTTTGATTTTGAGCTTGTTCATCAAAAACAGATATTTCCTCAGGATTTTGACAGCGATGGTTTTTTTATCGCTAAATTTATAAGAAACTGATGGTTAAAAATTTTCGGATTGTCATAATTTATTGGTTATGTCGGATTTTATCAAAATTATATGTTGTATATTTTTACTTATGGAAAGGTTAAATTTTATGAATTCTAAAACTGATATTTTATCTTTGAATTTAAAAGAACTTTCTGATTTTGTTTTGGAGTTGGGTGAAAAGCCGTTCAGAGCCAAACAGGTTTTTAAATGGCTTCATCAAAAAGGCGTGTCTTCCTTTGATGAAATGACAGATATTTCTAAGGAGTTTAGGCATAAACTTAATGAAAACTCAAAAATAAAAAATGTACACATGGTTAAAAAATTTGTTTCTAAAGAAGATAATACAACAAAATACTTGTTTCAAATAGAAAATAATTATATAATAGAAAGTGTACTTATGAAATATGAATATGGAAACGCTGTTTGCGTTTCTTCCCAGGCAGGGTGCGCTATGGGCTGTTCTTTCTGCGCTTCAACTATTGACGGACTTGAGAGAAATCTTACAGCAGGAGAAATTCTCTCTCAGGTTTATGAAATCGGGAAAGATTTAAAAGAGCGCATTTCAAATGTTGTTATTATGGGAAGCGGAGAACCGCTCCATAATTTTAATAATACAATCAGATTTATTGAGATTATTAATTCAAAAGACGGTTTTAATATAGGTCAAAGACATATTACTCTTTCGACCTGCGGCATTGTTGAAAAAATAAAAAAGCTTAAAGAAATGAAACTCCAGATTACTCTTGCTGTTTCTCTCCATGCTCCTGATGATAAAATAAGAAAGATGATTATGCCTGTAGCTGAAAGGTATTCTATTGATGAGCTTATTTCGGCGGCAAAAGATTATGCCGACTTTACTAAAAGACGAGTTACCTTTGAATACGCTCTCATAAAGGGGCTTAATGATAGTGTTGAATGTGCTATAGAACTTGCCGGAAGGCTTAAAGGGTCTTTATGTCATGTTAATCTTATACCTGTAAACGATGTTAAGGAAAGAAACTACATAAAAAGTTCTGAAAAAACTATTAATGATTTTTGCGAAACACTTAAACAGTTAAGTGTTGAAGCTACTGTCAGAAGAAAACTCGGAAGCGATATAAACGCTTCATGCGGTCAGCTCAGAAAACAGTATATCGGAAATCGCTGATTATTATAGCAAATTCACAAAACACTCAGTAACAAGCTTTTTATAAAACTTATATAAATTTTGAAAATTGCTATAAATTATTCAGTGCCTACTTATAGCAAAACAATAAAAAATGCACAGGAAAACTCTGATAAAACCTGATATGTCAAATAATTATTTTATTATTTTACACTAAAAATTTTTC
>CAYLJL010000307.1:0-2298 GCA_964384005.1 uncultured Lachnospiraceae bacterium
TTAAGTATTTCCGTATGGAGAGCCGCAACGCCGTTAATAGAGTGGCTTCCGACCATAGCTAAATGAGCCATTCTGATTTGGCCGTCGGCGATAATAGCCATTTTAGTAATCTTCTGAGGGTCGTTTCCAAATCTGTCAATAAGAAGTTTGCAGTATCTCTTATTAATTTCCTCAACAATCATATAAATACGGGGAAGAACTCTTGAAAACAGCTCCATAGGCCATTTTTCAAGGGCTTCCGACATTATAGTGTGATTTGTGTAAGCACAGCATTTAGTTGTGATTTCCCAGGCGTCCTCCCACGGCACTTCGTTTTCGTCAACCAGAAGACGCATAAGTTCCGCCACGGCCATACTCGGGTGAGTATCATTAAGCTGCAAAGCGATTTTATCCGGAAGAAGTTTAAAATCGGAATGAGTTTCCTTAAATCTCGCAATAATTCTCTGTAAAGTAGCGGAAATAAAGAAATACTGCTGTTTAAGACGAAGTTCTTTTCCCTGATAATGCTCATCGGCGGGATACAGGACCTCTGACAAAATTTTAGCGAGATTGCTCTCCTCAACAGCCTTTGAATAATTTCCCTGATTAAACGACTGAAGGTCAAATTTGTTTTTAGCCTCGGCGTCCCATAATCTCAATGTATTAACGGTGTTGTTGCCATAACCGACAACAGGATAATCGTAAGGAATAGCAATAACCGACTGATAATTTTCCTGTTCAAATCTATAAGTACCGTCGGGCTTTTTAACCGCCTTGACATTTCCCATAAATTTAACCTCCGCGGCGTATTCCTGACGTTTAACGCCCCACATATCGCCGTCCTCAAGCCAGTTGTCGGCTTTTTCAATCTGATAGCCGTTTTCGATTTTCTGCTCAAAAATACCGTAGTGGTATCTGATACCGCAGCCATAAGCGGGGAGCTGCAAGGTAGAAAGAGAGTCGAGAAAACAAGCCGCGAGACGGCCAAGACCGCCGTTTCCAAGACCCGGGTCTCTCTCAGCGTCCTCAAGTTCGTTATAATCAATATTAAGTTCTTCAATAATCTCTTTAATCTCGTCAAGAACGGAAAGATTTAATATTGTGTTTCCCAAAAATCTTCCCATAAGGAATTCCATGGAGAGATAATAAACAACCTTAACATCTTCCTTATAATACTGTTCGTGAGTTTTTATCCACTTATCGGTGACATAATCCCTTACAGTAAATACCAGCGCCTCATAAATCTGCTCCTTAGAAGCGTTTTCAATAGTTTTTCTTGAAAGCATTTTAACGTTTTCAAAAAGCTGCTTCTTAAAATTTTCCTTGTCAATAACCATTGTTAATATTCCTCCTATTAATTAAAAACATTTATGTAAACACCAATTAACTCAAAACAAGAAATATTTTTATATCTGTCAAATCGGCGTTTTTGTAAATATAGGTCAACAAATATATATTAACTATATAAAAAGCAAATCTTTGTTTTATAGCAGTCCAACCTAAAAATAAACAAGTTTACGGGCTAAAAATTATTTTCGTCGCGTTGCTGTCAGTCGGCGTAGGCTTCGGCTGCCCTCTCCTTCCGTCGCCCTGCGAAAATATTTTTTATCTCGTCTCCTTTTGTTCATTTTCAAATTGGATTGCCATAAAAAAGACCTGTAAATATATAATACCAAAAAACACAAATTTAATCAAGTGGTCTGAACAAAAACTCGCTGTAATCCCGTTAAAATTTTATATATAATTTCAAGCGTGATTACGCCATATCTGTAATTTTTTCACAGTTAATTTTTAAAATCATTTCGGGAATATATACATATATTACGCATTTTTCCTGTAAAATCAAATAATTTTGTAAAATATTTTCTTTAAGGAAATATTTACAATCAGACTGTCGAAAAAGCTGAAAAGACAAAAAAATATAAATTTTCCGAGGATTAAAGCCTCAAAAATGTCGTAAGCTTTAATCAGAAAAAAGAAATCTCATCTGTAGCAAAGCATTATGAGGGCTGAAATACAGGAATTTTTAAGCCCGAAAATACAATTACGGTTTAAGATTTTATTTTCGGGCGCGAAAAATCCCTGTATTTTCTTTAATATCGGTTTAATTGTTCATAAAGTCCTCTATCTCAAAAATAATCTTCGCCGCCTCGGCGTTTGTTATTTCCCTGTCCGGATAAAAGTTTCCGTCATCATCGGCGGTCACAATTCCCAGAGCGTCCGCCGCCGCCATATATCCAAATCCGCTGTCGGAATCGGAAACGTCGGAGAAAGGATTTTTAAACACACCTTTTTCGGCAAGCTTGGCATATCCCAGAG
>CAYLJL010000308.1:0-2297 GCA_964384005.1 uncultured Lachnospiraceae bacterium
AGCCGACTTTTGCGAAGCAAAAGCACTGACCCAAAGGCTTGCAGGGTGGCGGGACAGCGTCCCACGGTCTTAAGTTAGTGCGTATGGGCAGCGCCCGCGGTCTTATTTTTTGTTGTATTAATTTATTGTTTTGCTATAAACGAATTTATTACGTTTACCATAAAATTATAACATAATTAAAATAAAAGTCAAATTTAGATTTTTAATCAAATGAAGCCTCACAATTATACGTTTTAAGCCAGTGATTAATCTGGATAATATAGGCAAGCATCTGAGGACCCGCCATTAACTGCCCAAAAAACGGTTTTCCATAATTCGACGGAAGCTTAATAAACTCAAAAACCTTGTCTTTATCAATAATAGGTAAAATCGGCGCGTTTTTATCCTCTAAAATTTCTCTTATTTTATTTTTCAGAATATTTTCATATTCCGGATTATAGGTTTTAGGATAAGGGCTTTTTTTCCTCCAAAGAAGCTCGTCGGGCAAAAGACCTTTGCAGGCGTCCCTCAAAAGGCCTTTGACTACGCCGTTTCTGCACTTAAATTCCCATGGAACATTCCATATATATTCAATAATGCGGTAATCGGCAAAAGGAACTCTGGCCTCAAGACCTGAATACATAGACGTTCTGTCCATTCTGTCAAGTAAAGTTGTCATAAACCATTTTTGATTTAAAAAAGAAATCTCCCTGCGTCTTTTTTCCTCCGCCGACTCGCCGTCAAGAGCAGGAACTTTTTTAATTGATTCTTTATATCTCGCGTCGATATAGTCTTTTAACTCAAGCTTTTTTATAAAATCCTCATTAAAGAGAAAAGTTCTTGCCTGTAAATCCATAGACCATGGAAAAGTAGAACTTTCAAAAGCCTCTTTTTTGTGAAACCATGGATATCCTCCAAAAATTTCATCAGCGCATTCTCCCGTAAGAGCGACTTTATTATGTTTTTTTACCAATCCGCAAAAATATAAAAGTGAAGCGTCTATATCAGCCATTCCCGGCAAATCCTTCGCTTCAACGGCGTCTTGCAGAAGTTCCGCTAAATCTTTTTCATCACACATAAGATAAGTATGATTAACATCATAAACCTCAAGCATTTTATCTACATAGGGTCTATCCTGTTCCGCCTGAAAAGAATTTGATATAAAATAAATATCATTTTTGGAAAAATCAAAAGAAAATGTATTTAACTTCTTATCTTCTTTTTTCAGAAAATCAGCCGCTAAAGCGGTAACAATACTTGAATCAATACCTCCTGATAAAAAGGTGCATACAGGTACATCAGAAACCATTTGTCTTTCAACAGCGTCTTTGAGTAAGAAAGCCGTATGTTCAACAGTTTCCTCATAGCTTTCCTCATGAGGTTTACTTACAAGACTCCAATATTCATATTCCTTAAAACCATCTTGTGAAAAAACGGCAAAACAACCCGGTTTTATTTCAAAAATATTTTTAAAAACGCCGTTTCCGGCAGTTCTCGCAGGTCCTATGCCTATAATCTCCCTGAAACTGTTTAAATCCGCTTCCGCTTTTATTTCAGGGAATTTAAACAGCGCTTTAATTTCCGAGCCAAAAACAATAGTATTGTCATAAATTGTATAAAAAAGAGGCTTTATTCCTGAACGGTCACGGAATAAAACAAGTCTCTTTTCCATACCGTTCCATATTGCGAAAGAAAATATGCCGTTTAACATATTGACACACTTTTCACCATATTCAATATATAAAAATAAAATAACTTCTGTATCCGTAGTTGTTTTAAAAATATATCCTTTTTTTAGTAAATCACTTTTAAGCTCATCTGTATTATAAATTTCTCCGTTGTATACGATAACGTAATCTTTTCCTTCCACATTTCCAATAATAGGCTGACGGCCTGTTTTAAGGTCACGTATGGATAAGCGTGTATGACTTAAACCGATATTTGACTCAAGCCATTCTCCCGTTTCATCGTTTCCTCTCCTCGCTATGGATTTACGCATATCTATAAGTACGTTGTTCCAATAGCCTTTTTTTTGTAAATAATCGGCTTTAAAATTACAAAATCCCGATATACCGCACATATAAAAATCTCCTTTTTTGTTACTGTTACAGCTGATTATTAACAAACAGACTGACAAAATTTTGTCAGAAACCCTACAGCTGTAAACCACACTGTTTTTTATATTTTACGTATATTGATTTAAATTAATTCAAAAATTATATATTTTATTTAAGGAAACATCGCACAATTCAACGAAGCTGCCGCTTTGCTGAAGAAATTAAATAATAGACTTCTTTCGAAACTAAGAAATTACATCA
>CAYLJL010000309.1:0-2287 GCA_964384005.1 uncultured Lachnospiraceae bacterium
TATATCCTCATACAGATGAAAACGGAGACAGATTTAAAGTATGTCAGTATTGGAACAAAGAAGAATGTTATGCTTATATTTATCAAATGTCGGATACAGATGAGGCTGTATATAAAAATTTCAAAGAATTTGATATGTTTGCCGTTGTGAACGGGGCGGGCGAATTGGCGGAATATCAAAATATTTTAAGCCACGGCTTCGGAGAAGTGCCTTTTATTCCGTTTTTTAACAATAATAGCTTTTCAAGTGATTTGGATAACGTAAAGCCGCTGATTGATACTTATGATAAAGTATTCAGCGGCTTTATTAATGACTTGGAGGATATACAGGAAGTTATTTTTGTTTTAAGCGGATACGGCGGTGAAAGCAGAGAGAAGTTTTTGCAGGAATTAAAAAAATATAAGACGGTTAATATTGACAATACTGAGGGCGGAAACCTTACAACCCTGAATATTGAAATTCCTGTCGAGGCGAGGAAAGAAATGCTTATGTTATGCCGAAAGGCTATTTTTGAGCAGGGGCAGGGAGTAGACCCCGACCCGCAGAATTTCGGCAATTCGTCAGGAGTGGCTCTGAAATTTTTATATTCTCTTTTAGATTTAAAAGCGGGGCTTATGGAAACAGAGTTTAAGCTTGGATTCGGACGGCTTATAAGAATGATTTGCGGTCAGTGGGGATTTGAACCGGAAGAAATTATTCAGACGTGGACAAGAACCGCTGTTACAAACGATTCCGAACTTGCGGATATATGCGTTAAAAGTTCGGGCGTTATATCAAAATTATCCGTGCTTAAAAATCACCCGTTTGTGGAGAACGCTGAATCAGAGCTTGAAAAGCTGAAAGAGGAAAAACAGGAGGCTATGGAGGAATTCGGGGAAGGTCTTTTTAATGAAAGCTTTAAAATGGGTTCCGGCGAGGCGGTGACGGAAGATGAGGAAACCGAAAAGAAAGACCAGTAATAATTATTGGATTAACAGAGCATTAAAACGGGAGAAAGAAGCGTATTTGACGGGGCAGGAACTTAATAAAAAGCTGTTGGAACTGTATGAGAACACTTCTGCCGACATAAGAAAACAGATAAATGATTTTTATCATAGGTACGCTTCAGAAAATGGACTTGCCTTTGAAGAAGCGATGAAAATTATAAATAAAAGTGAATACAGAGAATGGAAAAAATCGCTTGACGAATATGTCAGGGAATATGAAACGGAAGCCGACCCGATAAGGGCGGCGGAGCTGAAAGCGCAAGTCGACGCGAGGGCGTACAGAAGCAGAATTACAAGGCTTGAAGCCGTTAATTCGCAGATTGAGGGAGCGGTAAACAACTTATATTTCGGGGCGACAAAGGCGATGAATGAGGGCTTTTCTAAGGTATTTGAACAATCTTTTATTGGAAAAGCGGAGGATTTGGCAGAGCATTTTGACATTGATAGGGGATTTACCGAAAAATATTTCAATGAAAAAATGGTTGAGGACGTTATCTCATATCCGTGGTGCGGAAATCATTTCTCCGACAGGCTTTGGAAAAACAAAGAAAACCTTATTTTTAATTTGAGAGATATTTTGTCAAGAGGTATTCAGAACGGTACAGGCTTACCGCAGATGGCTAAGGAAATGGCCGATAAAACGGGGCAGAGCTTTAAGGCGGCGTATAACCTTGTGGAATCGGAAACAACTCATTTTCACGAGGAAGCCAATTTCAGGGCGTATAAGGCGGGAGGAATAGAGCAGTATCAATTCTGGTCGGAACATGAACTGACGGTATGCTCTGTATGCGCGGCACTGGATATGCGGGTGTTTGACGTAAAAGACAGGAAAGAGGGAGAAAACGCGCCGCCTATGCACAATCACTGTCGGTGTATTACAGTAGAGTACGACCCGAACGAAAAAGAAGATTACATAGCCTCAGGACTTGAACCGCCGAAAGACAGGCAGACGTGGCAGGAGTGGTATGACGGCGAGGTCGAAAGACGTGGAAAAGTCGCTGTTGAGAATGAAATCAAAATGTATAAAAACAGGACGGCTGATGAAAAGCAGTTTGAGAAATATAAAAATATTTTTAAAGAAGATTTTCCGAAAACATTTGAAGAATTTCAGAATTTGAAGTATAATAAAGTTGATGAATGGAATAATTTTAAAAATAATAAACAAGAACGGCTTAACAGTCTTGATTATTCTCAGATGAGGGGACTGAAAAAATCTTTAAGCAATAAAGAGGCGAGAATCTGGTATAAAACTCACGATGAGAATATCCCGAATTTGATTGATAAAAGCAAACCGATTGAGG
>CAYLJL010000310.1:0-2276 GCA_964384005.1 uncultured Lachnospiraceae bacterium
GAAATAAAGTTTAGGTCAAGCCTTTTTAAAGGCTTGCGGGTTTGGGCAGAGCCCAAGGTTTTTATGCTTCAAGAGCATTTTTGGAGGTTTGGAACCTTTTTGCGATAGAAAAAGGTTCCAAAAAAAACTAAAAATTTCAAAAATTGATTTCCGTGAATCCGCAGGATTGGCTTTGCCCAGGCTGGCCACAAAGCTTTGCTGCCAGCCCAGGCATCCTGATTGAGGAGAAAATCTTCCTTAAAAAAGACTTTTCAAATCCGAAAATTTATATATTGTGTAATCGGCGCCTGAAACCTTTCCAAAGCCATAAGCGGCAAAAACAAAAGGAATACCCGCGAACTTTGCCGACTCAAAATCCATTTTAGTATCCCCTACGTAGACAGGAGATTTAAGATTATTTCTTTCAACAATAATTTTAATATTTTCACCTTTCGGGAAACCTGTTCTTCCCGGGTGTTCAAAATCAGTAAAATATTTTTCAAATTTATTTACTTTCATAAAAGCGGGTATATATCCCTTTTCACAGTTGCTGACAATAAAAAGCCTGTACTTTTTATAAAGTAAATCTAAAGTTTCACTTACCCCGTCGTATAGCTTTCCCCCCTCTTTTTCAAGTAAAGGACATTGTCTTTCACAACATTTTTTCATTATTTCGCCGCGAATTTCAGAAGGGGTATCCGGGAAAAAAATTTCTCCTATTTCGTCCAGAGATTTTCCCATAACTCCCTCAAGGTCTCTGACAGTTATTTCTTTTTTTATTTCGGGATATTCTTTTATAACCGAATTCCAGACTTTACAAATGGAAACCGTAGCATTCCATAAAGTTCCGTCAAGGTCAAAAATCAAACTGTCCGGTTTTTCTTCTGTTTTTTTTTCCATAATAAAAAAATACTCCTTTCGGTAAAACCCCGGAATTACTCAAAACAGCTTCCTCCAATAAATTCTCTTATAATAGAATTTTGAGGAATATATTTGTCGTTAATACTAAGAAAACTGTTCATAAATTTAATGAGCTTTTTGGCCTCTCTGTAGGCGGGCTGAGATTTATCAATTTTAAACAAAAGCGGCTCGACAAAGGGTTTAAGAACCGCAAGCTCATAAACCAGAGCTGAATTAAACATAACGTCCGCCTCCTCCTGAAACGGAAAAATATATTTTCTCTCGCCACTCAAAACAGACGGCCACATATCTATTGTACTCACGGCTCCAAATCCTCTGAAATGATAATCTCTTACCAGTCTTCTTATAAGACGTGTATCGGTAGTGGTAATTCTGTTGTGCGGGTTAATATTAATCTGTGTCAAGGCACTTATATATATTTTAAACTTACATTCCTTAGAAACTTCTTTTGTAAGCTTTTCGTTAAGGCCGTGAATGCCTTCAATAACTAAAACGTCATCCTCGTCAAGCTTTATAAAATTGCCTTTGTACTCTCTGCAGCCTTTAAAAAAATTATATTCGGGAATCTGAACGCTTTCTCCTTTAAGCAAAAGATTTATATCTTCATTTATCTGTTTAACGTCAATGGCCTCAAGACATTCATAATCAGGCTTTCCGAACTCGTCAACAGGAGTTTTTCCCCTGTCAAAATAATAATTGTCAAGAGAAATAATATAAGGTTTAATGCCGTTTACCCTTAACTGAATACAAAGCCTTTTCGCGAAAGTAGTTTTACCTGACGACGACGGACCGGCTATAAGAATTACTTTTTTTCTTCCGCCTGTAATCATATCGGAAATCTGAGCAAGTTTTTTTTCATGAAAAGCCTCTGATAAACATATAATATCCCTTATTTTACCATCGCAAATCATATTATTGAGATATTTTACCGATTCTACATTTAAAACCTTTGCCCAGTTCAGACTTTCCTCAAAAATTTTCATAAGTTTTTCATAATACATCACTTCGTTTAATTTTGATGTATCATTTCTCAGAGGAAATCTTATAACAAAAGCGTTATCTTTTTTATAGACAAGCCCGAAAATCTTCAGAACCCCCGTTGAAATAACCATATCGCCATACATATAATCATAAAAATCCTTCATTTTGTGCATTGTGATTCTTGTAGAATGGGTATATTTAAGCTCATCGTACATATCCATATCTGTATAATTGCTGTAAAGACTGAGTCCGTCGGAAACCGTCGCGGAAACACTTTCAATAGGAATATCCTGTTTAACAAGTTCTTTCATATAGTCCTCTACTTTTTTAATTGTTTCGTCATCAATAGAACAGCTGTCAACAGTGCAATAATAATTTTGATTAATAGAATGTTT
>CAYLJL010000311.1:0-2263 GCA_964384005.1 uncultured Lachnospiraceae bacterium
ATATTGAAAAAATAATAGATATTGTTGATGATGCCGGAACATTAAGAAACATATGCAAGGCAATGGAAAACGAGGTACGGAGCTTTAAATTTAAGTATGAATGTGCGGAAAGGGAAATAAGAGGGCTTAAAGAAGAAAATGAGAAGCTTAAAAAGCTTTTTGATGATTCGAGTGAGGAAAAAGAAATCGTACCGAGGATTGACAATATTACAATTCAGATGGGAGGAAGATGAAATGGCGCTGCATTGTATATCAGGCGGGGAATGTACGGGTTGTATGGAATGTATGGAGGGAGCGGTAAAGTTTAAGTGTTGTGACTGCGGAGAAAGAATATATGAGGGCGAATTATATTACAAAATATGCGGTGAGATTTATTGTGAGGATTGTGTTATGTTATGCCGCAAAGAAGCGTGAAAGGGAGACGATAAAAATGTCAAGGATTTTAGTTAATATAAAAGATATGCCGAGAGAAAAATGGCTTGAATACAGAAAAAACAGTATAGGTGGCAGTGAGGCTTCCGCTGTTTTGGGTTTAAACGGTTTTAAGAGCAGGTATACACTTTGGGCGGAGAAAAAAGGTTTTATAAACATAGAGGACAGTGCTGACAATGAGGCGATGCGGGTGGGAATGGATTTGGAGGAGTATGTGGCGGGAAGGTTCTGTGAAGCGGCCGGGAAAAGAGTCAGAAAAAGAAATTTTATGTTTTTGCATGATGACTATGACTTTATATCCGCCAACATTGACAGGGAAATTATAGGGGAAAACGCGGGACTTGAGTGCAAGACAACAAATATTTTTAATAAGTCCGATTTTGAGAAGGGAGAAATCCCATTGTATTATTACTGTCAGTGTATGCACTATATGGCGGTTATGGGTTATGAGAGGATGTATCTGGCAGTGTTGATTTTAGGGAAATCCTTTCACTGGTTTGAAATTGAAAGAAATGAGGATGAGATAGAAAATCTTATAAAATCAGAGGTGGATTTTTGGAATAAATATATTGTTGGAAAAGAGGTTCCGGAGGCGGATGGAAGTGAAAACACGTCTGAAACGATAGCGGCTGTATACGATTACGCGAAAAATAAAAGTATTGTTTTAAATAACGACGATATTAAACAATATATAGAATTACAAAACAGAATAAAGGAACTGAAAGGTTTACAGGAGGAATTAAAACAAAAAATTCAAATAACCCTTGGAGACTGTGATACGGGTATATCAAAGGATTTTGAGGTTACATGGAAAAATCAGGAGAGAAATACGGTGGATACAAAGAGGCTCAAACAGGAAGAACCTCAAATTTATGATAGATTTTTAAAAACAAGTAAAAGCAGAGTTTTTAAAGTAAAGAAAACAAAACAGGAGGTAATTTAAAATGACAACAAAACCAACAAATACTTCGGGAGTTATAACAAAAACAAGCGCGCAGGCAGGAAAGAAGAAAGATAAAACAATTAAAGATTACATAAAGATGTATGAAAAAGAGATAGCGAAAGCACTGCCAAGTGTATTAACGCCGGAAAGGTTTACAAGAATGGCAATGACGGCGATTGCGCAGACGCCGAAATTGGCAGAGTGTACGCCGCAAAGCTTTATAGGCGCGATGCTTAACGCGGCGCAGCTTGGACTTGAGCCGAATACGCCGCTTGGACAGGCATATCTCATTCCATATGGAAACAGCTGTCAGTTTCAGGTAGGGTATAAGGGGCTTATTGATTTGGCTTACAGAGGAGGGAAAATAAAGAAAATAGAAGCGCATTGCGTATATGAAAATGACAAATTTGAGTTTGAGTACGGAATAGAGGAAAAATTGAGCCATATTCCGGCAATGACAAACAGAGGGAATGTAGTTTCATATTATGCTGTTTATAAATTGGAGGGAGGGGAAAGTGCTTTCACGGTTATGAGTAAAGAAGATATTTTGATTTTCGCTGAAACCAAAAGCAAGACATTTAATAAAGGACCTTGGCAGACGGACTTTGATGAAATGGCTAAAAAGACAGTTATAAAGAAACTCTTGAAATACGCGCCGTTAAAAACCGAACTGGCGAGAGCAATAGGTTCCGACTGCATGATACAAAAAATTGACATTGATGACGACGAAATCAGAATCATTCCGGGAGGAGAGGTTATTGATGAGTTTGAGCCGGAAGCGGAAAAAGGAGAAGAAACGACAAATGAATAAAGTAATATTAAAAGGCAGACTGACGGCGGAGCCGGAGATAAAGTATACACAGGGGGCGGAGCCTGTGGCGGTGGCGA
>CAYLJL010000312.1:0-2230 GCA_964384005.1 uncultured Lachnospiraceae bacterium
ACCGTAAGTATTATATACAATGAAAATAAAAGCAGCGTTTCATTTTTTCTTGTGTAAAGCTTTATATGAAATTTATATATATAAAATACTGTAAGCATATAAACAAAAAGTATGATTATCGCTATACCGATTAAAGGTATTATATTTTCCCATATTGTATTTTTTTGTATATATCCACCTGTATATAAAATTGAGTATATTTCTTCGTTTATTATTTCTCCGGCGTCAACTATTTTTTGATTTTTTAAGACCATTACAGGTTCTATCGACGCGATTTTTTCCTGCTTCGCTTTTTCGGTGGCGTCAACGTCCACTATGAGATTTGGCTCAAGTACGGAAGAAATTATTGTATAACCTATGTCGTAAAGTGTCGATGAAAGGTTAAGGTCAGAAAGTTCACTTTTTACATAAGCTAATATTTTATCCTCATTGTCCTCACGGATTCCCTGCTCAAGGGCTGAATTTGTTATTTTTATTAAATTATCCCTGAATTTGTAAAAATCATCTTTTCCCATATTGGCAAGGGTATCTGTCTGATTTGATGACAAATATATTTTTGATGAAAGCTCATTTGACAAGTTTTGGGAGTTATTATTTAAAGAGTCTGAATTTTCTGTAATATAGTCAAAAAATGAGTTTATATTTCCCGTAACCCTTTTTTGTACCGCCGAATCCTGCGTATAAAGTGAGGATACTTCAGAAAGCGCCTTGTCTATATTACGCTGTGTGGCGATTTCGTTTTTAATTTCATCCTTAGCGACAAATTTCTGAGGACTTACGGAACCTACCTGAAGATTACCTGTATCTGAGGTGTAATTTCCGTAAATCATACAAACTATTGTTATTACATATGATATTATGACAAGCAATATATTAATAAGCTGTTCTTTTTTCAGATTTAGTTTTAACACGATATCCCTTCTTTTGTATTCAATATTTATTTTTATAATTTATTTTTATATTTAGCGTTTTTTTCTTTTTTCTGCTCATATACTTCATAAGCGTTTATTATTTTTTGAACGAGAGGATGTCTTACTACGTCTTTATTTGTCAAGGTGACAATTTCTATATCTTCTATGTTCTGTAAAATTTTCGCGGCTTCTACCAGTCCCGAACGTTTTCCGCCCGGAAGGTCTATCTGAGTTATGTCGCCGGTTATTACGGCTTTTGAGCCAAAGCCGATTCTTGTTAAAAACATTTTCATCTGTTCAGGCGTTGTGTTCTGTGCCTCATCAAGAACTATGAAAGAATTATCAAGAGTTCTTCCTCTCATATAGGCAAGGGGCGCCACTTCTATCGCGCCTTTTTCGATGTTTTTCTGAAATTGGTCAGCTCCCATTATTTCATAAAGAGCGTCGTATAACGGTCTTAAATAGGGGTCGACTTTCTGCTGCATATCACCAGGAAGAAAACCTAAGTTTTCTCCCGCTTCTATCGCAGGGCGGGTTAAAATTATTCGGTTTACGTCATTGTTTTTAAAAGCTGTTATCGCCATAGCCATAGCGAGATATGTTTTTCCCGTTCCCGCGGGGCCTACCCCAAAAACCACGGTATTATCCTTTATTTTATCCGTATACTTTTTCTGACCGAGGGTTTTTGGTCTTACCGGCCTTCCTGAAATGGTCATACATAGAAAATCGTTGTTTATTTCCTGAATTTCTTCTATTGATTTTTCTTTTAATTCGGAAATATAATAATTTATTTTTTGCTCGTCTATTATTTCGCCTTTATTCGCGGTTTCCGATATCGCAGATAAAACTTTTCTGGCGATTCGAGTATTTTGCTCGTCGCCGGATATTATTATGCCGTCATCTCGGTTTACTATTGATACGGAAAAGGCTTTCTCGAGTTTTTTTATATTTTCGTCGAATTTACCGAATATTTCTGATATAAATTCATTTTTTATCTGCATTTTCTCATGTTCCATTAATTTGCTGTACTCCCTTCGGTTTTTTGTTCTTCTCCTATGTCTGATATTACGGTTACATAAGCTGTTATAATCAGCTCGTTAGCGGTTTTTTCATATATATATGACTTATTTATTATATCCGTATTAAAATCGAATGTTTCAAGTATCTGCTTATTTATTAATATTTCACCTCTTTTTTTCGCTTCTTCAACCGTACGGCTTTTTTCCGTGTAATTAAATTCTTTATAGGCGGTTGTTATTAAAATTAGCGGAAGCGGATAATCATCGGTTATTTTTAATTGTCCAAATGAGTTATATGTA
>CAYLJL010000313.1:0-2229 GCA_964384005.1 uncultured Lachnospiraceae bacterium
TAATAAGCGCCGCAAAGAAATGCGGACGGCGTAAGCCGGCTTTGGCAAAGCCAAAAGCGCTGAACAGCTTGCAGGGTGGCGGGACAGCGTCCCACGGTCTTAACTTAGTGCGTATGGGGCAAAGCCCTGCGGTTTTTAATTTATGAAACGACCGTGGTTTTTTTATAAAAACTATTGACTTTTTGTCAAAAATATGTATAATTTTAATATTATATAGTCAATCAACTTGAAAATAAGCAAAAGTAGGCGGGCTGAAAATTATTTTTGCAGGGCGGCGGAAGTAGAGCGCAGCCGAAAGCCTGCGCTGACTGACTAAACATAAGCAAAAATGATTTCTGACCGCCGAACTTGTTTATTTTTAAGTTGATTGACTATAACTTATGCGGAACAATAAAAGAAATGCCGACAAATTTCAAGATAAAAATAATTTTAGCTGAAGCGGTAAAGAAATTTAGCGGAAGTATGGGTTTTTAAACCCATTTGTAACGTATTTTTTCGCGAAAGCTTTTTTTATTTCCTCTTGTGCGGTGTTTCCTGAAAATTTTGCGGATTGATTATAAAACGGAAAACAAATCAAATGTAAAGGAGAAGAAAAAATGGCGTATTATTTTGACGAACCATCTCATACTTTCAGTGAATATTTACTGGTGCCGGGTTATTCCTCTGCTGAATGTACTCCGGCAAACGCTTCATTGACGACGCCTGTCGTTAAATTTAAAAAGGGTGAACAGCCTTCTCTTAGTATGAATATTCCTCTTGTTTCTGCTATTATGCAGTCAGTTTCTGACGATAAGATGGCTATTGCTCTCGCTAAAGAGGGAGGAATTTCTTTTATTTATGGTTCTCAAACTGTCGAAAGTCAGGCGGAAATGGTAAGACGGGTTAAAAATTATAAGGCGGGTTTTGTTGTAAGCGATTCCAATATTATGCCTGACCAGACTTTACAGGATATTTTAGACCTTAAAGAAAAAAACGGACATACTACTGTTGCTGTTACGGAGGACGGAACCTCCAACGGCAGGCTCATCGGCATCGTTACAAGCAGGGATTATCGAATCAGCCGTATGGACCGTTCCACAAAGGTCAGGGAATTTATGACTCCTATTGAAAATCTTATTTACGCCAAAGAGGGAACAAGTCTTAAAGAAGCTAATAACATTATTTGGGACAACAAGCTTAATTCTTTGCCTATACTTGACGATAAGGGACGCCTTGTAGCCTTTGTTTTCAGAAAGGACTATGACTCCCATAAGGAAAACCCTATTGAGCTTCTCGATTCGCAAAAAAGGTATATCGTAGGGGCGGGAATAAATACAAGAGACTATGCCGAAAGAGTTCCCGCTCTTGTCGAGGCGGGAGCCGATGTTTTATGTATAGATTCGTCAGAGGGCTTTTCTGAATGGCAGAAACTCACTATTGATTTTATACGTGAAAAATACGGCGACAGCGTTAAAGTCGGAGCCGGAAATGTCGTTGACAGAGAGGGATTTTTATTCCTTGCCAATGCCGGAGCGGATTTTGTTAAAATCGGTATCGGGGGCGGTTCTATCTGCATAACCCGTGAACAAAAGGGCATCGGCAGAGGACAGGCTACGGCGGTTATTGAGGTCGCCGCCGCAAGAGACGAATATTTTGAGGAAACGGGAATTTATATCCCTATCTGCTCTGACGGGGGTATTGTACACGATTATCATATTACTCTCGCTTTGGCTATGGGGGCCGATTTTGTTATGCTGGGACGATATTTCTCAAGATTTGACGAAAGCCCCACGAATAAGGTTTCCGTAAACGGCAATTATATGAAAGAATACTGGGGAGAAGGCTCCTCAAGAGCGAGAAACTGGCAACGCTATGATATGGGCGGTGCCGGAAAGCTTTCCTTTGAGGAAGGCGTCGATTCATATGTGCCATACGCCGGAAATCTTCACGATAACGTGAGCCTTACTCTGAGCAAGGTGCGTTCTACTATGTGCAACTGCGGGGCGCTTACTATTCCGGAACTTCAGAAGAAGGCTAAAATTACTCTCGTTTCCGCTACAAGCATTGTTGAGGGCGGCGCTCATGACGTTGTTCTTAAAGATAAGAATATTTCCACCTCAAAGTAAAGGAAATACCGACAAATTAAAAAATAAAACTGATTTTTCAGAAAAATTGAAGTATTATTTTTCCCTGAAAATGACACTAAACGTAACTTTTAAGTCTGAAAAATCAGTTTTATTTTCCTTTGTG
>CAYLJL010000314.1:0-348 GCA_964384005.1 uncultured Lachnospiraceae bacterium
CAGAAATTTTTCGGATTTTAAATATATCGCGGAAGAATTTGATGTTGTGGGTAAAGTTGACGGGATTTTACTTGATTTGGGCGTATCTTCTCATCAACTTGACGAAGCTATGAGAGGTTTTTCTTATATGAATGACGCTCCTCTTGATATGAGAATGGATATAAGAGAAAAATTTTCAGCGTTTAATGTTGTAAACGAATATGACGAAAAGAATTTGGCTCGAATTATATCTGATTATGGTGAGGAAAGATGGGCGAAAAGAATTGCTGAGTTTATAGTTAAGGAAAGAGCGTTAAAACCTATTGAAACAACTTTTGAGTTGGTAAGCATTATTAAAAAGGCTGTTCC
>CAYLJL010000314.1:358-2171 GCA_964384005.1 uncultured Lachnospiraceae bacterium
TGACGGACCCCATCCGGCTAAAAGAACTTTTCAGGCTATTAGAATTGAAGTTAATTCAGAACTTGAAATTTTAAAACAGTCGGTTTTTGATATGGCTGACAGCCTTAAATCAGGAGGAAGATTGTGCGTTATTACTTTTCATTCTCTTGAAGACAGAATTATAAAAAATGCTTTTAGGAAACTTGAAAATCCTTGCGTATGTCCGAGGGAATTTCCTGTATGTGTATGCGGAAAAGAACCGACAGTTAAAATTATTACAAGAAAACCTGTTATTCCCTCAGAATCAGAGGTTGCAAAAAATCACAGAGCTCGAAGCGCTAAGTTAAGGGTTGTTGAAAAATTATAAAAGCGGGAGGGTTGAATTATGGGCAGAAGATTAAAAAATTCAGATGAAATTTATTCAAAAACATACTACAGTTATGGTTCAGAAGCATATAAATATTATCCTGAAGTCGAATATGGAAGGCGTCGCCGCAGAAACTCTGATTATGCGAAAAAACAAAAAAGAACAGTTAAATCTAAACGGATAACAAAAAATAAAACTCATTATGAGTTTGTAAAAGAAAAAAGGGTAGATTTCAGAATTTATTTTTCTATAGGAACTCTTTTTACTTTTATTGTGGCGTTTGTTTGTCTTTTCGCTATTAATACGCAAAAAGAAACGGAAATTAATGAGAATATATCTGAACTTAAAAAGATAGAGGAGTCAAATTCTGTTCTCCAGGCGGAAATAGCTAAGAATATAAATCTTAAAGAAATTGAGGAAATAGCTAAAACAAAATTGAATATGCAAAAACCGGCAGCTCATCAGATTGTGTACATAAATATACCTAAGAAGAGTTATACGGTTTTACATGAAGATACGACGGTTAATGAAGACGACGATTTCAGCTTGACAAGCATTTGGAATAATTTGGTTGGTGATTGAATTTATGGATGATAATATGAACGAAAGAAGAAGCAGAACCCCGAGAAGGAAGAGAATATCACAGACAAAAATTAAAATAGCGAGAAAATTGTATTTTTTTATGATACTCTTTTTTGGTGTGCTTTTATATATCGGAGTATATAAAGTTTATGACATTAAATATGTATCGGGTAAAAATGAAAATTATGAAACGCAAGCAATTTATAATCAAGTTAATAAAATTCAGGATAAAATTATTAATCCGAACAGAGGCGCTATTTTTGATAGAAACAAACAGAGCCTTGCGGTGAGTTTTACTGTATATAACATTGTTCTGGATATAAGGAATTTTGACACGCTTGATGATGATAAGGAAAAGCAAAATATTTTGGAGTCTTTAAATAAAACTGCAGAAATAAGTATGGACAAGCTTAATGAATTTATTGCTAAAGATGAGGAAGGAAATCTTGTTAATGATACCAACTATAAAATTATAAAAAAAGAGGTTGATTATCAAGTTGGTCAGGAACTTGAAAGTTTAGGCTTAAATTGTGTTTATCTTGAGGAAGATACAAAAAGAATTTATCCTAATGATTCGCTCGCATCGCAAGTTGTTGGTTTTATAAGAGGCGACAGCAGCTGGGGTCTTGAAAGCTATTATAATGATATAATGACAGGTACTCCGGGCCGTATTTTCAGAACTTATGAGGAAAATAACAGTATTGTCACAAGACAGGAGCCGGCACAGGAAGGATATTCTCTTGTAACAACTATTGACCAGACTATACAGCAATATGCGGAAAACGCAGTTAAAACGGCTTATTATGAATATAACGCGGAAAATACATCCGCTATCGTTATGAATCCAAATACAGGAGAAATTCTGGCAATGGCTTCATATCCTAC
>CAYLJL010000315.1:0-2152 GCA_964384005.1 uncultured Lachnospiraceae bacterium
ATCAGGTTTTTTGAAAAATTTGACAGGTATTATTTTATTGTTTCGCTATAGTAGGTTCTGAATTTTGTCAAGGGGGATAAAAATGAAAGATAAAAAAAATTGGTACGATTATACTATGGGGATATTTTTGATTATTGTTTTAGCGGTTATACCTCTCTTTGTAAGAGCCGTATATGTAGACTTTACAATATCGGAAAGCGATATACGCTCAGGCGGCGGTGTTACAGATGTATTTTCATATTATAAATCCTTTGCGGTTTGTTACGCTGCTTTTTTTATGGCGCTTATATTTTTATTGTTTGTACCTGAAAAGGGATATAAAAAGTATAATTTAAGACATCCGGTATTTTTCTGCGGACTGTCTTTTATGCTTTTTGCGCTTATTTCTTTTATTTTGACACCTTACAAGGATATTGCTTTGGCCGGTATAAGCGAACGTTATGAAAATGTGTGGGTTCTTTTAGCGTATATGGTATTTATGATTGTTACCTTTAAATATTGTGAAACTAAGTTCAGAATCCGATTTCTTATGTCAGGGATTTTTTTAGGAGTGTTTATTATCGGGACAGTTGGATTTTTTCAATATCTGGGAATGGATTTCTTTGAAACCTCTTTAGGTACAAAATATATTATGGGAAAAAATTATACAGGGCCGATTATAGAAGCGAGTTTTGATGAGGTATATTCATTTTTGTATAATCCTAACTGTGTTGGTATGTTCTGCGCTTTAGTTTTGCCTTTTACTTTGACCTTAGCGATATCTTTGCCCTTTTTCGAAAGGAAAAATTTTAAGCTGACGGTAGGTATTGACGGAATATTTAAAATATGCGCGGTTATATTGAGTTTTATGCTGGTATGCAACCTTATCGGAAGCGCTTCCGAGGGAGGTATGATTGCTGTGCTGTGCTCTCTTCTGGCGGGTGTGATTATTCTGTTTATTTATATTTTGAAAAATAAAAAGTATAAAGGATGCTCGAAAATATTTACAGGGTGTATTACAGCTGTGATTGCCGTTGTTATTTTCGGAGCGGGCTATTATGTAATGAATAATGAGGGCGTCCGTGAAAAGGTTCAGAAAAATATAGATATACTTACAGGTAAAACTCAGGCAAAAACAGGCTATTATTTTCAGGATTTTTCTATTGACAATGAGACGAACAGAGTTAATATTTCTACCTTTGAGGGCGGAAGTCAGAATCTTTATGTTGATTATGACAAAGACAATGAAATTATCAGGCTTTCTGACAACGGCAAAGAACTTAAAGAATTTGAATTTAGTGCTGAAGCGCTTAAAAGCGCTATTGAAAACAAAACAATGTTTGACGGTACGGCTTTAGAATTTGATGAAAAAACTCAATGGTGGAATTTTAACATAGAAACATCTGAGGGTACAAATTTAGATGTAGGTTTCCGTCTCAGAAGAAATGATACCGCTCCTTTTTTTAATATTAAGAGAAACAAAGTTTATATGAATTTCACAGTTTCCGATGGAGAACTTTTTGTGGCCGACAGTCATTTTAATTTATATGACCCTGATGAAAAGGCTGATATATTTGGCTTTGAGGGAAGGGAAACATTTGGTACGGGACGAGGTTATATATGGTCAAGAAGTATACCCCTTGTTCTGTCAAACGGTATCAGAGGCATTATTTTCGGAAGCGGGCCGGACAGTTTTTCTGTTGTATTCCCCCAGTATGAACTCAGGGAAAAATTAATGTATTTGGGAAATCCTTATAATTTTTATTTGCAGACAGCGATAAATACAGGTCTTTTATCTCTGCTTGCTTTAATTGTGCTTTTTGTTTTCTATATCTACAGAACTATAAGAAGTATTATGAGAGACGATATAAAGGACAGATTTATTATTTCCCTTAAATTTGCTTTCTTTATGGGAATTATAGGTTATCTTATCGCTGCTCTCGCCACAGACAGCACGATTTCTGTATCACCTGCTTTCTGGATTATGTTAGGGGCAGGGTTCGCTGTTACTGAATTTTCGGAAGCGAGGCGCAAAGATTCCGTTAAGGCAAAACGCATAAATAAATAGATAAAACAGATTTAATACTAATCTCATTTAAAAAAGTGGATATCATATAGGAGCATAAGAAACAAAAAAATTTATTTTACCTGAAATTTTTCGGATTGCCCCGCA
>CAYLJL010000316.1:0-2125 GCA_964384005.1 uncultured Lachnospiraceae bacterium
CCCGCGGCTCAGACAAGAGATAAGGACGCGGTAAGTCCTGAGCAGATGAACAAGCTTTGCGAGTCTTTAAAGGAAGAATTTGAGTACATAATTATAGATTGCCCGGCAGGCATTGAACAAGGTTTTAAAAACGCTATAGCCGGCGCCGATAAAGCTATTGTAGTTACTACTCCCGAGGTTTCCGCCGTTCGTGACGCCGATAGAATAATAGGGCTTTTAGAGGCAAATGAGCTTAAGAATCCAATGCTTATTTTGAACAGAATAAGAGTTGATATGGTTAAAAGAGGAGATATGATGGCAATGGACGATGTTACCGAAATACTTGCCATTGATATTTTGGGAATTGTTCCTGATGACGAAAGTATTGTAATTTCAGCAAATAAAGGAGAGCCGTCGGTAACGGATTCTTTGTCAAAAGCAGGGGAGGCTTATAGAAATATAACTCAAAGAATTTTAGGCAATAATGTTCCTTTAATGAATTTGGATGTTGACAAGGGGATTTTAAACAAACTCAAAAAGCTTTTTAAATCAGGCAATTAACTATAAGGGAGGTATTATAAATGGACTTATTTAGTTTCTTTTCACGTAAGCCTTCATCAAAAGACGTCGCAAAAGACAGACTTAAACTTGTTTTAATTCATGATAGAGTAAATTGTTCAACGCAGGTACTTGAAATGCTTAAAACCGATATAATTCGTGTTATTTCAAATTATATGGAAATTGATGAAGAAGAATTGGATATTCAGATAACACAGACGGAAACAGATGGTACAAACGGCAGCGTTCCTATGTTATACGCAAACATACCTATAAAAAGTATGCGAAAGGTTCAGATGTAAAAAATTCATTTTAAGGCAGAATCAAAAATAATTTTTTAATAAGAGCATTTTTGAGAACTATGTGTTATAGCAATTCGAGAAATTTTTAGCGCAAGACAATAAAAACCAGATTTTATTATAATTTGTCTGTTTATTCTTCTATTCTTTTGCTATAGTTATTAAAAATATATAGGTTTTTATTTTGGAAATTTTATTTTTAAAATCTTATTAAACGATTTGCTTTGTAAAGGTTTGTTATAAAAGAAAATTTTGCTGTCTGTCAGCATATTATGTCTATAAATTTTTTTAAAATTATTTTTGAAAATATAAAAGCAGTACTTTTTTGATGCTAATAATGGAATATTAGTGTAATTCTCTTGAAAAGAGGAGTTTTATTATGATTTCAAAAAAAAGTTTATTACTAATCGATTTTATTTTGATTTTTCTTGTTTTAGCTATATCTGTTTTTGGAATTGTTATAATAGGAAGCGCTACGAAAATAAATGTGTCGGGGGGAACAGGTGAATTTGAAAGTCAGATAATATGGTTTGTTACGGGCATATTTTTTATGCTTGCTGCCGCTCTTATTGATTATCATTTTATATGTAAGTTTTATATACCTATATATATTATTAATACTATCCTTTTAGTTGCCGTACTTTTCCTTGGATACGGAAATGATGTAAGCCGTTGGCTTTTCGGTATACAGCCTTCTGAATTCTCAAAAATATTTATGATTATATTTCTGGCGAAATATGTCGATAAAAATCAAGAAGTTATTAATAAATTCAAAACACTGAGTATTGTTTTTGTCGCTACAATTATACCAACAGCGCTTATAAAGGCGCAGCCGTCTTTGTCAGCGAGTCTTGTTACAATAGCGATTATGCTTGTTATTCTTTTTGTAGGAAATCTTAGCAAAAAGTATATTTTTATCGCGCTCGCGATTGTCGTTCCTATAGGAACAGTATTTTTGATTGACCTTTTTAGTGAGAATCAGAGTATTTTAAGACTGTTTCTTGAAGATTATCATGTAAACAGAATTCTATCCGCCATAAATCCTGATTGGTCAGACCCTCTTTATTATCAGACAAGAAATTCTATTTGGGCTATTGGCTCGGGTGCGCTTAACGGAAAAGGTCTTTATCAGGGAACAATAAATCAGCTTAGCTATTTGCCGGCATCTCATAATGATTTTATTTTTTCCGTTATAGGAGAAGAATTTGGTTTTATAGGCTGTATAACTGTTCTTGCGCTTATGCTTTTAATTATTTTAAGATGTTTTTTTATCGCAAACAGAGCGATTG
>CAYLJL010000317.1:0-2112 GCA_964384005.1 uncultured Lachnospiraceae bacterium
AATGACACTAAACGTAACTTTTAAGTCTGAAAAATCAGTTTTATTTTCCTTTGTGGGGTGTTTCCCATAGATTTCTCAAAGAGTAAATACCGTAAGAAAGCGCCGCGGGCGTCAATTAGCCACCTGAACCATGCTCGGCCTTATTACTTTATCCCTGCATATATAACCCTTCTGCATAACGGCGCATACCTCGTTTTCTCCGAACTTGTCGTCCTCAACGTGCATAACGGCGTTATGGAGATTCGGGTCGAACTTCTTGCCCTCCGCCTCAATCTCCTCGACTCCGAGAGATTTAAGAATTTCGGTAAACTGTTTTAAAACCATTTCAATTCCTTTAAAAAGTCCGCTTTCCTTTTCCTCCTCGGAAACGGAGCAGACGGCTCTCTCAAAATTATCGATAACGGGAATAAGTTTAAATACCGAATCCCTGACGCCGTCGTCATACATACCCGCTTTTTCTTTCGATGTACGTTTTCTGAAATTATCAAATTCGGCTAAAGTTCTCTGATACCTGTCAAGATAGTCGGCGGCTTTTTTTTCAAGTTCGGCTTTTTCGTCGATAACCTCCGTCGTTTCTTCTTTCGTCTCTTCAGAAGAAACCTCTTTGTCGGAATCCGTTTCTCCATCGGAAAACGCTTTTTTATCATTTTCTGATGCCTCGTCAAGCTCTTTTTCGTTTTCTTTCATTAAGCTGACGCCTCCTTTCTGTAATTACGCCTTTGTCCTATCCGTCGGAAAAAGCCTTAATTACGTCGTTTATACTTTTAACAATACTGTTTAAAACAGGAATAACCTGAGCGTAGTTCATTCTTGTCGGACCGATTATGCCAATACTTCCATAAGAATTTTCTCCGTATTTGTAATCGGTTTTAATAATGCTGCAATCTTTAAGCTGTTCTAAAGAGTTTTCGTTTCCGATAAGAATTTTAATATTTCCGAAATCTTCCTGATGACCGTCACCCTCAAGGATATTGATAAGCATATCTTTTTCCTCAAGGGCCTTAAAAACGGATTTCGCCTTATCAATATCGCTGAATTCGGGAAAATCAAGTATGTTGTTCACACCGCTGGTATAAACCTGCATATCTCTTTCCTGTCTCACCGTTTTGATAACAGATGTAAAGACGTCGTCGATAATTTTCCCGTAAGGCGAATTTAAAAACTCGGAATAAGCGCTTTTAGAGATAATCTCATCAAAGGAAAATTCTTTAAAAGCTTTATTTACAATACCTGAAATCTGATTTAAAATATCGGGGTCCGGAGCGTAATCTACTTTAATTATATTATTTTTAACAACCTTGTTGTCTGTAACGACTACTGTAATTACGGAAGTTTCGTCGAAAGGAATCACCTGTACGTGTTTTATTTTCACCTCCCGCGACTTAGGCTCGCTTACAACGGTAGTATAATTGGTAAGCATAGTAAGAGCCTTGGCGGTCTGACGCATAAGATACTCTATATGGTCGATATTCTGAGCGACGGTGCTCCTTAAAAAATCCGTTTCCGCCTCTGTAAGTTCCCTGAAATGAAGAAGCCTGTCGACATAAAGCCTGTATCCTCTGTCCGACGGAACTCTGCCCGAGGATGTATGAGGCTGGATAATAAAGCCAAGCTCCTCAAGGTCGCTCATTTCGTTTCTTATGGTGGCGCTGCTTATTCCCAAATCATATTTTTTCGCTATAGTTCTTGAGCCTATAGGCTCAGCGGTGGCAATATAATCGTTTATAATCGCCTCAAGAATTTTTATTTTTCTTTCATTCAAAATCACTTAATCACGCCCTTTTAAATACGTATATAGCAAACGAATTAATGCGTTTGCCATATAACGGTTTTAACACTGTTAAATCAGAGTTTTTGTAAAACGCCTCTCTGTTAGCACTCATTAACATCGAGTGCTAACATCTAATATAAAAATATCACTAATGAATGTATATGTCAAGACTTTATTTAAAATTTTTTTCATATTTTTTGACAAATAACGGCCGTATACTTGTGCGGAAAGCTTTCCTTTCGCCTTCCGCACGCTCTTTGACTATACTTCTTTCGAAACTTCATGACAATAGAAGTATCGTCAAAAAAAATTATTTAATTAAATATTTCTTAACGCTTTCG
>CAYLJL010000318.1:0-2095 GCA_964384005.1 uncultured Lachnospiraceae bacterium
AAATTGCCGTGATTGGTATTATTGTGATGATTTTATCTCTTATTTTAAAAAAAGAAAATTCCGGTATGTCGGTTATTATAGGAATTGTCGTTGGAATTATAATTTTTATGGGGATTTTACCTAAAATTGAAGCGGTTATTCAAATGCTTTATAAAATAGTTTCTAAAAGTGAGGTTGATATTCAGTACATAGATGTAATTCTTAAAATTATCGGAATTTCATATATTTCTCAATTCGCCTCTCAGGTGTGTTCAGACGCGGGAGAGGGCGCTATCGCGTCAAAAATAGAATTTGCCGGAAAAATTATTATTATTGTTATTTCCGCTCCGGTGTTAATGGGACTTATTGAAATGATTTTAAAGCTTATGCCGTAGATTAGTTGCAATGGAATTCTCTCGAAACTTTACGGCAATTTCATATACAGCAATCCGCAAAATCTTTAGCGCAAACCAATAAAATAATTCTTTTTATAGTCAATCAACTTGAAAATGGAAAAAAGAAGGCGGGCTGAAAATTATTTTTTCAGGGCGGCGGAAGGATAGCATAGTCAGCTGACTGTGATTAATGACTAAACATAAGCAAAAAGGATTTCTGACCGCCGAACCTGTTTATTTTTAAGTTGATTGACTATAACGCAGCTTCGAAAGAAGTCTATTAATAAATTAATATGGAGTGATACAAATGAGAAAAATTTTTATCGGAGTTTTTGTTTTTTTTATTTTTTGTGATTTACATAAAGTGTTTGCCGAGGATGAAATTTCTGTAAGTCAATATTTTGAACAGGAAAACTTTAAAGATATTAACGAAGTTTTTCAAAAAAGCGAATACGGCGGGGATTTTGACATTTTAAAAACAGCGGAGGATTTTATTTCCGGTAAGGTGGAACTTTCCCCTATGACCGTTTTTGAATATTTTATTAAAAATGTTTTTAGCGAGATTTTTGAAAATATAAGTCTTATAAGAAACATAATTATTATCTGCCTTTTAAGCGCGGTTATAAAAAATTTCTCGGGCTCTCTTAAAAATAAAGAGACAGGAGAATTATCTTTTTATATTACTTATATTGTAATGGTTGTAGCTTTATTTTCTTCTTTCGCCGTTTGCATATCCATTATGAAGGATACTGTTTTTACAATCTCCGAACTTATGAAGGCTTCTGTTCCTCTCATAATCGGGCTGCTTGTTATGTCGGGAGGGTCGGCGAGCGCATATTTGTTTTCTTCGGTTGTTTTTTCCGCTTCTGAGTTTATTGTGTTTTTTATTGATAATTTCGCTGTTCCTTTAATTATTACCGCTTCAATTATGCAGATTTTAAACTGCCTTTCTGAAAAAGAAATTTTATCTAAGTTTACGGAGCTTATTAAAAATTGTGTGAGTTGGGGCGTTAAAGGCTGCGCGGTTATTTTTATGGGGATTTTATCTTTGCAGAAAATGGGGAGTGAAAGTGGAAACGCTCTGTTTAATAAGACCGCCAAGGCTGCCGTTAATATGGTTCCTGTTGTGGGCGACGTGTTCTCAGGGACTATTGAGTCTTTTAAGGTATTCTCGGGAGTTGTAAAAACAGGCGTAGGTATCGCTTTTATTTTAGGAATTATTGTTTTATGCGCTATACCAATAATTAAAATTATAGCTATGATTTTTATTTACAAGTTTACGGCTTCTATTATACAGCCTGTATGCGATAAAAGAATTGTAAATTGTATCGACCAAATGAGTAAATACACGGGAGTTATTTTGGGAATTGTTTTTATGAGCGCTGTTGTTTTTATTTTTACGTCGGTGATGGTGATAAGCGTTTCGGGAGGATAAAGGAGGAAGGCCTTGGATGTCTTTTTTATACGATTATGTCAGAAATATCGCCGTATTTCTTATTTTTTCCGCTTTTGTGGAGATAATTGTCCCAAACGAAAAATACAGAGGTTATATAAAATCAATTTTTGGATTTTTTATAATAATTATTATTTTAAGTCCGATTTTTAATATTTTCGGAAGTGATATGGGGAGCGCCGGTATTTTTGACTATGTGGGAAATGAATTCAACAAAACAATTATGGAAAAAGAAGGTAATTTTTATGATGAAAAGCAAAAAGAAATC
>CAYLJL010000319.1:0-2047 GCA_964384005.1 uncultured Lachnospiraceae bacterium
TATATCAACAGTTTCTCCCGATAAATTAAGCTCCGGTTCCTTTGTTTCGCCACTTTTTTCTATACTTTCCATGGGAGGTTCAAAAGGCTTTTCTTCCATCAGTCTTTCTTTTCTTTCAGGTCTTTCAGCAAGCTCAATTGAAATACTGTCTCCTGATATATCAGTAATTTGACCGAATTTACAATTTTCATTTTCAAACTTTCCGCCTTTCATCATTCTCCTGTGACCGCCTGAAGATATTTCTATAAGCTCGTTGTCGTCGTTATAAATAAGAGTCACTATATCGTCAACAGATAATGCGGAAATATCTGTATCCTCGGAGGAAGCCGTTTTTATTTTAACAGAATCTGTAACTTTTATATCAACAGTTTCTCCCGATAAATTAAGCTCCGGTTTCTTTGTTTCGCCACTTTTTTCTATACTTTCCATCGGAGATTCAAAAGGCTTTTCCTCCATTACTTTTTCTTTTCTTTCAGGTCTTTCAGCAAGCTCGATTGAAATACTGTCTCCTGATATATCAGTAATTTGACCGAATTTAACTTCTCCTCTCGGGACCTTTTCTAATACATTTTCCATATCCTTTGTTTTTGTATTTTCGGCAAACACTGATGAAACTCCGATTAATACTGTTCCAACTAATGCTGTCGATAATAAAATAACGCCTATTTTCTTTTTCATAAATAAAACCCTCTTTCTTAAAATTTGTCAGTATTACCCTGACTGTTTTTATAATAATAGTTTTTTATATTTATATAAAGAAGAAAATAATTAATTAAATATTAGAAAAAATTAATATTTAAAAGACTAAAAAAAGCTGTTTTAGCGTAAAAAAACAGTTCAGCGTGCCGACAAAGTCAACACGCTTAAAATTATCTTTAAAAATTGATACCGTTTACTATCTTAATATATTCTTTTTATTATAGAATAACTTAACCAGTATAAAAAAACTAAAATACATATAGAATACGCAAACATCTGACTTATTTCATAATAACCAAACATTCTGAAAATCAAGACTCCGATTCCGGAGATTTCTATATAAATATAAAACGCGGCTGATTTTGCCTTATCAGCTAAAAATTTATTGCGTTCATCATTATTCTGTATAGTTATCTTTTGGGCGTATTCCTCATTAGTCTTATATTTAAAAATCCTATAAATATTAATAAGCGAAGTAAGAAAAAATACAACTCCAATAATATTCCAGAACTGGTCGTCAGGATTTTTAAGCAATGACTGAGCGAGTATACCCAAACCAATCAGAGCAAAAGCAATATAAAATAAAAGCTTTTTATTCAAACTCATATTATTCCTCCTCATAAATAAAAATTTCCTCTATTATTACCGAAAAATATTTCGCGATTTTAAACGCGAGTAAAATCGATGGATTATACTTTCCTGTTTCCAAAGAACTGATAGTCTGACGAGACACCGATAACGCGTTTGCAAGTTGTTCTTGACTTATCCCCCTTTCTTTGCGGATTTTTTCAAGATTGTTTTTCAATATTTCATCCTCCTTTCTATGTAAAGCATACTTTACACTATTTATTATATCATACAATAGAATAATGTCAAGTATACTTTACATGAAAATAATTTTTTTAAACTATTTCAAACTGTTAAGCAGGGTATATAACAGCATCCCATAATTTTATAGCAAGTCACAAAATTTTTAGTGAGAACCAATAAAAGAACTCATTAATATATCAGATTTTATTGAAGTTTGTCTATTCATTCTTTTATTGTTTCGCTATAAGTTAGTTATGTAAGGATTCTGCCAACATAGCACCTCAAAAATTGCTTTGCGTGTTTCCTTTCCTAAGTTGTAAAATAAAATGACCAAAAAAAATTCCATTGTGAAAAACTCTGGTATAATGTTAAGTAACTATACAAAATCAAAATTTAACCACGGTCGTTTTGTTGAGGTACAATAGATGGGTAACACTTAAAAATAAAAAAGTAAGGTTTCTGATTTTATGATATAATTGAATCGCTTAACACAAAAATCATAAAAGGAGAACCTTACAAAATTATGTTATCACAAATG
>CAYLJL010000320.1:0-2041 GCA_964384005.1 uncultured Lachnospiraceae bacterium
CGAAAAAAAATCTGCCGTCAATTTTTTTCTTAAAAAACTCATCAAAAACAAATTTCACTCCGACAGGACTTGTAAAAACAATTATGTCATATAATTTTATTTTTCTGATTATATCGTTAAAAAGCTCGTCATCAATAAGATTTATAGTTTTAATACAAGGATATTCGATAACTTCCGCTCCCAGCCTTCTGAATTTTTCCGAAAGCTCCCCATTTCTGTTCTCAGGTCTTGTAACCGCTATACTTTTGCCTTTAAGGGGAAGTTTGTCAAACCAGTCAAAATCATTACTTAAAGTGCATACATCTCCGACGACTATAACGGCGGGACTTTTTATATTTTCTTTTTTGCACAAATCAGAAATATCAGAAACAGACGCTATAATCTTTTTTTGTTCAGGCATAGTTCCCTGTTCAATAACCGCGCATGGCGTTTCTTTTTTCATACCGTTTGAAATAAGCCCCGAGGTTATATATTCTATATTTGATATACCCATCAAAAAAACGATAGTTCCGCCCCATAAAACGCAATTTTTAAAATCAATGTCAACAGGCTGATTATTCTTTCTGTGTCCTGTAATAATATGTACAGAAGAAGCAAAATCCCTGTGAGTAACAGGAATCCCCGCGTAGGCCGGAACAGAGAAAGCGGAAGTTATACCGGGTATAACCTCAAAATCAACATTGTTTTCTTTTAAAAGCTCAAGTTCCTCTCCGCCTCTCCCAAAAAGAAACGGGTCTCCCCCCTTAAGCCTGAGTACATTCTTTCCTGAGAGGGCCTTTCTAAGCAAAATTTCGTTAATTTCAGATTGAGGAATTTTATGATTTGAGCTTTTTTTGCCGGCGTCAATCTTTTCAGCGCTTTCCGGAATAAGCTTTAAAATTTCCTTTCCGACAAGTCTGTCGTAAACCACAACGTCAGCCCATTTAATGGCTTCCAATCCCTTTAATGTCAGAAGTCCGGCGTCACCCGGGCCGGCTCCCGCCAAAATAACCTTTCCCCTCATATCAAATCCCCCTCTTGATTCTTTGGGCAAGTTCCGCCCCGAGTTTTTCCGCGTCACAGGATTTTCCTTTTATTTGCTGAACCTCATAAATATTTTCATCAGCGTAAAAACCGATAATTTCTATCTCATCACCGCTTAACTCAGCGAAGGCGGCGGCAGGAGATGAACAACCTCCGTCAAGTTCTCTTACAAAAGCCCTTTCGGCCTTTGAGCGTATTTCAGAATTAGTATCGTTTATAAATTTAAAAAAATCAAAATCATCTTCTTTTCTTTTCTGAACGGCAATAACGCCCTGACCCGCCGCCGGAATAATTTCTTTTTCTGAAAAAACCCTGTTTATTCTTTCTTCAAGACCGAGCCTTGTAATGCCCGCCTCAGCTAAAATTAAAGCGGAATACTCACCTTTATCAAGTTTATCAAGTCTTGTAATAACGTTTCCCCTTACGGGCTTAACATCAGCGTCGGGAAACAATTTTTTAAACTGGATATTTCTTCTCATACTTGACGAGCCTACAGGCTTTGAAAAATCCGGTTCAGAAACTCCTTTCGGTAAAATCAATACGTCATAAGGCGACTCACATTTTGTAAACGCCGCCAGAGGAAGCCTTTCATCTATAACCATAGGAATATCTTTAAGGGAGTGAACCGTTATATCCGCCTCCCCGTTAAGGAGCGCGAAATCCAGTTCTTTTATAAAAAGACCTTTTCCGCCCACCTTGTCTAAAGTTTTATTAAGTATTTTATCACCCGTCGTTTTCATTGTAACGAGTTCAACTTCATACTCAGGGCAATTTTTTTTAATAATGTCAATAATAATTTTACTTTGTAAAACGGCAAGCCTGCTTTCTCTGCTTCCGACTTTTATTTTTTTAAGCATTACTTATAATCCTCCTTATTTCTTCCGCCGTTTTTTTTACAAGCTTATGCTTACTGCCGTCAGAAACAACACCGACACAAAGTTCATCGTTTACGCATACAGCCGGAAAATAAAAATTACATTCCTCTTTGCAGTCCGATATACTGTAAAAAATATTTTTA
>CAYLJL010000321.1:0-2036 GCA_964384005.1 uncultured Lachnospiraceae bacterium
AAAGCGCTGAACAGTGGGTGGAGTTTGAGGCAAAGCCTCAAGGTCTTTGCTTAACTTAGTGCATATGGGGCAGCGCCCACGGTCTTATTCTTTGTTGTATTAATTTGTTGTTTTGCTATAGTATAAATTATTAAGAGAACAGAGCCATATTTAATTTACACTTTTGAAAAGAAAATTTAATTTGGCTTAATTTTGGCAGTGATTATCCTGATGGAAAATCAGCTATCTTTTTATTTTCAACAGCTATCAATTTATTATCAAAAGAATGAGGTGTCCGGAATATTAGCGGGGCTGTCGCATTAATAAAAAATTATTAATAAGCGACAGCCTCTTTTTTTAAATGTCGAAGTCAAGACTACATTCTGTTGTTATACGATTGTATATACTTCCTATTAATTTTACAAGAATTTGTTCATTTTCAAAGAAAATTTTAACGTTTTCATTTAAAACTAATTTATGATATTGCTGACTAACATTTTTTTCATAATCAAAAGGAATACTTTCTCCATTATTTTTCTTTTTTTGCAAATCTATATGAAGTTTTTTAAATTCACGAACTTTAGAATATAATTCGGAATCTTTTTTTATATGTTCTCTTGAAATTAAATAATCTCTATAATATTTACTGTTTTTTATAGCATTTGTAAGATTGTCTGATAATTTAAACAGTTCCTCCATTAAATTAAGCCTCCGTAAATAAAACAGGTTTTTTAATTGATGCAGTTAAATACGCTGAAAAGTTAAAGTGTATTTACAATTAATTGCTTATAAACAAATTATTATAGCAAAACAATAAAAGAATAAATATAAGAAACTACCATAATTTATTAAATATCCATAATTATAGGAAGAATCATAGGACTTCTTTTTGTTTTATGCCAAAGAAAATCCCGCAGGGTATCTTTTATAAGAGTTTTAATATATGACCATTCATTTATATTCCTTTGCTCACATTTAAAAAGCGCGTCCTTTACAACGCTCTTGGCTTCTTCCATAAGTTCTTCCGATTCTCTCACATATACAAAACCTCTTGATATTATATCAGGGCCCGAGAGCATTCTTCCTGTTTCTCTTTCCATAGAAACAACAACTATCATCAGTCCGTCCTGTGACAGATGTTTTCTGTCCCGAAGAACTATATTTCCGACATCCCCGACGCCAAGACCGTCTACGAGTACCTGTCCCGAAGGCACTGTACCGTTTAATTTAGCGCTGTCTCGTCCCACTTCCAGAATATCGCCTATACCCATCAGAAAAATATTTTTTTTGTCCATACCCATTGAACGGGCTAGTTTTTCGTGAGCTTTAAGGTGTTTATATTCTCCGTGAACCGGTATGAAGAATTTTGGTTTTAAAAGAGCGTGAAGCAGCTTAATTTCCTCTTGTCTAGCGTGACCGGAAACGTGTACGTCCATTATACCGTCATATATAACGTCCGCTCCTTTTTTCAGAAGCTCGTTTATTACTTTATAAATAGCTTTTTCATTTCCCGGAATCGGGCTTGAGCTTATTATTATTTTATCGTTAGGTTTTACTTCGATTTGTTTATGGTCGCTTGACGCTATTCTCGACAAAGCGGACATTGTTTCGCCCTGACTTCCGGTCGTTATTATAACAAGCTGATTATCTGTATAATTTTTGATTTCTCCGATGTCAATCATTGTATTTTGAGGAACGTTTAAATATCCAAGCTCGCAAGCTGTTTTTACAACATTTGACATACTTCTTCCGACAACGGCAACTTTTCTTCTTCTTTTTGCCGCTGAATTTATAATTTGCTGTATACGGTCTATATTTGATGAGAAAGTCGCGACAAGTATACGTTGGTCTTCAGAGTCCTGAAATATTTCCTCAAATATTACTCCGACGGTTCTTTCGCTCATTGTATAACCGGGATGCTCAACATTTGTACTCTCACATAAAAACAAAAGAACACCTTTTTTTCCAAGTTCAGCAAATCTCTGTAAGTCTATCATTTCTCCTTGTATTGGCGTATAGTCGATTTTAAAATCGCCTGAATGAACAACAACTCCTAT
>CAYLJL010000322.1:0-2024 GCA_964384005.1 uncultured Lachnospiraceae bacterium
CCGCTTTTATCCACTTCATCCATTACGCCTTTCGCAAGAGTATTTCCAAATCCCGGCAGAGGAACGGTCGCTCCGGCACCGGCAAATTCGACTAACGGCTGATAAATACCAATTCCTCCCAAAATACAGCCTAAAACTACAAACAAAACTAAAATTCTCGCGGAGGTAAGTTTTGTTTTATCTATTAATATTTGTCCTATTATACAAATTCCTCCGCCTACTAAAAAAGCATATAAATAATCCATCACAATTCTCCTTTCGGAATATTTTCAATAATGACAGCATGGGCAATTCCCGGAATACTTTCGCCTTGCTGTACGCTTGTGGAACTCATCAGCGCTCCTGTAGGAACAAATAAAATCCTATTTAGTTCACCTTTTTTTAATTTATTGTAAAAATAAGCCGAAAATGTTACCGCGGAACAGGCGCAACCGCTTCCGCCTGAATGAGTATCCTGACTTTCTCTGTCGTAAATTTCAATTCCGCAGTCTGTATAATTATTTGAAATATCAATCCCTTCTTTTTTTAACAGCTCAATAGTAAGCTCTTTTCCTACATATCCCAAGTCGCCGGTTATAATAAGGTCGTAATAATCGGGAGTAATTTTAAAGTCCTTTAAATTTGTAAGTATTATATCCGCCGCCGCGGTTGCCATGGCCGCTCCCATATTATTGGCATCGGTTATTCCGAAATCTACTATTTTTCCTGTTGTTATTCCTGTAATATATGGCGGGTTTCCATTTTCCGAAAGAACTGCCGCTCCATCGCCCGTGACAGTCCATGTTGACGTCAATGGCCTTTGCGTGCCAAGTCCAAGCGGAAAACGAAATTGTTTTTCTGCCGCACAGAAGTGACTTGAAGCACCAACCAAAACCTTTGATGCGCCTCCACTTTCTATTATTACAGAACCGAGGCTCATACTTTCCCCAAATGTTGAACAGGCTCCGTAAAGCCCGAAAAACGGCCGGTTTAAATCTCTTATACCGTACGCGCTTCCTGTGCCTTGATTAAGTAAATCGCCTGAAAAAATATAGTCAATATCATTCATTGTTAAACCTGCTTTTTTTACGGCAAGAGTAAGATTATCCTTTACTATTTTGCTTTCCGCTTTTTCCCAGCTTGACTCACCGTCGACAGCGTCTTTTAAAATTACGTCGAAATATTTACTCAGAGGGCCTTCCCCCTCTTTTGTTCCTACTGTTGACGCTGTTGCGGCAACTGAAATTTTTTTTTCAAATTTTATAGATTGCTGTCCTATATGTTTTGCCAAAAAAATCACCTCATCTTATAAAATAATAAATAATTCCAACAATAACAGAGGTCAATACACCGTATAATATCACAGGACCCGCAACTATGAAAATTTTCGCGCCAAGTCCGGTTATAAATCCCTCTTTTTTAAATTCTACGGCAGGCGCGGTTACGGAATTCGAGAAGCCTGTAATGGGAACTATAGAACCAGCGCCCGCAAATTTTCCAAGCTTTCCGTACAGACCTAAGCCTGTCATTAAAGAAGCTATAAAAATCAATACTGACGAGGTATATATTCCTGTCTCGTTTTGAGTAAGCCCGAGTTCTTTTAAATAATTTGTGACAAACTGACCTATACAGCAGATTATTCCGCCTATAATAAACGCTTTTATACAATCTTTAAAAATATGGCTGTCGGGAGACGCTTTTTTTACCATATCCTGATAAAGTTCTTTATTTTTTGCTGAATTTTCCATTATAAACCTCCTAATCAACTTTAAAAAATCCGGGAACGAAATAATATAATACCGACCCTAATAATTTACCTATCGCTATGGCGAAAATAAAATATATCATACCTTCCTTTATGCGTCCCCTCCTTGATAAAATGGGTATGACGTCAAGTACCTCCGCTAAAGAAACAGCAAGACATCCGTAAAAAATACCAATACACAAACTTAGTATTATGGCGGCGAAAACACCCATCGGAATATAATAATCTATAAGCAAAGTGGTTGTTCCAAAAATACCGCCCCATATTATCGCTTCCTCAT
>CAYLJL010000323.1:0-2001 GCA_964384005.1 uncultured Lachnospiraceae bacterium
CCCACAAAATCATATCTATACATATTAAGTCCGAATAAAACACCTATTCCAACATCGTCTATTCCGCCCTCCATAGCTCTGTCCATAGCCTCCGTATGATAAGCGTAATTGCTTTTGGGGCCTGTGGGGTGTAATTCCTCATAGGCTTTTTTATTGTAAGTTTCCTGAAATAAAATATATGTTCCTATACCCGCTTCTTTAAGCTTTCTGTAATTTTCAACGGTAGTCGCGGCAATGTTCACATTAACACGCCTTATGGCTCCGTTTTTATGTTTAATGGAATAAATAGTTTTTATACAGTCAAGAATATATTCAATAGGATTATTTATCGGGTCTTCTCCCGCCTCAATAGCAAGTCTTTTATGACCCATATCCTGAAGCGCGGTAACTTCTTTTACGATATCCTCTTGTGTAAGTTTTTTTCTGCTTATGTGTTTATTTTTATAATGATACGGGCAATAAACACAGCCGTTTACGCAATAGTTAGAAAGATACAACGGCGCGAACATAACAATCCGGTTACCATAAAATTTTTGCTTGATTTTTTTCGCAAGCTTGAAAATCCTTGAATTTTCTTCCTCAAGGTCGCATTCAAGCAAAACGGCGGCTTCTCTGTGAGAAAGACCTTCATATTTTTCAGCTTTTTGTATAATAGCATCAATAATCTCTTTGTTGCTTTTATTCTGACAGGCATAGCGGATAGTCTCCTGAATTTCCCCGTCATCAATAAATTCCTCCGCTTTTCCTGATTTTACGTCATACATAAAAATTTCTCCCTTCATATAACAAGCACAAAATTTTCAACACAAAACAATAAAACAATTTGTTGATATTTTCCATAGGTTATTTTGATTTATAATACATAACCTTCGCGTGAACGTCAGGGAGCATTCCAAGCTTACCGGAAACGGAACTTATAACATCGTTGGGCGCGTCAAAAATAACGCTTATAATAGAAATATTTCTTTTTGAATAAGGCATACCCATTCTTCCGACTATAAATTTACTATACTCGTGAAGAATCCCATTAACCTTTTCAGCTCGTTTATTTTCCTCAATAACAATACCAATCATAGCGATTTTATTTTCCACAAAAAACCCTCCGATAAAAATTCCGGATAACCGCCTTACCACTTGGAATACCCTCATAAGTCAGCGCGATTACAATAAAAAATAAACTGTTTCCCGTAAGGAAAAACCTATCGGGGCACATAACGCAAAACTATGTTTTATGATTTTAAGAAAACACTGATTTAATTATCAAAAGTTATTTTTAATTTTGAATTAACCGGTGTTTCTTTAATTATAGCACAAATTTTAAAAAAATCAATATCTTTGGTTTATATATCCGTCAATAACAGACTTTCTTATTTCGTCACTGAATACCCCCATTTCTTTAAGTCTTTTTAAAATCAAAGCATTTGTGGAATGTAAAATCATATTATAATTTTCAAGAACAATTTCAAAAAGTTTACCTTTAAGGGATTTACTTCTCACATATATAGGATATGCCAAAATTCCCTTATAATCCAAAAGCTCAATAACCTTTAACGTAGCGTTATCTTTTTTTTCATAGTAATAATCGGCTTTTTCTCCTTCAAAAGAATTTGTCGCTCCCATTTTGATTTCTTTAGCGAGAGCGTTAAAATATTGATAATTGAATAACCCCTTTTCAACAGAATCAATTTTCTTAAAAGGCTCCGATTTAAGGTTTAAAACCGCATTAAGATTTTCCATAAGATATTCGCTTTTAGTCATATCGCCTTTTATATATTGTTCAATAAGGTTTTGCCTGTATCTGAAATATTTGTTTAAAGCATTCATAAAAAATCTATCCTTTCAAAAAAATATAATAATATTCACAAATAGCTTTTAAAACACAATAAAAATAATTATTTCTAAATATTACATATAGAATATACAGCTGATTATGATATAATTAAGTTATAGGAGTAATTTTATAGCGAAACAATAAATAATCATACAGATAAAATCCAATAA
>CAYLJL010000324.1:0-1993 GCA_964384005.1 uncultured Lachnospiraceae bacterium
GACCTAAACTTTTATGCGAAACTCCGTTTCGCTGTTTCGAAAATTGATTTCCGTGCATTTATTTAATGCGTTTATTATAACAATTATTTTTCTTCTGTTTTTTTCATTTGCCAGTTTACAATATGTATAGCGGGTCTTAAAGACATTAGAGAAAGGAAAACGCCTATAAACACAGAAAGGTCTCTGTCTTTCAGGGCGGCAACAACTAAAACGGCCGCGGTAAGAAAATATCTCATCATATAGTGAAGTCTCATATAATTCTGTGCCTGTCCCTCTGCCATATTAGCGGTTTTAGTGATAGACCGTTCCAAAAGGATAAGTTTTAAAACAGCAAACAGTGTACCGAATATAATCCCGTAAACATATTTAAAAATCTTATCGGGAAACCAGATTCCGGTCACAATAACTCCCGCCCCTAAAGCGATAAGGCAAATAGCAAGCATAACTTTAATAAGTTTTTTGCTTGTGTCGGATAATTTAAACAAAAAAATCACTTCCCCAAAATTAATTGTAAAACCATACTTATAGTAAGTCATAAAATTTTTAGCGCGAAACAATAAAATAAATCCTTAATAGGCCCGCAAATAACATCTCATTTTTTATCTTTGTTATCCTCGTTGTTTTGCGTTTCCCGAAGATAGCGCCCGTTAAAAATATCCCGTTGTTTCTGTTCTTCCTCGGCGGCTTTTTTATATTTATATACGGTCATCATATAAAGAGTTCTGAAAGCGCTGCCGACTCCGAGTATAATAAAAATAATCAAAAACAATACGCCTGTATCAAAAGCCTTGTCCAGAGCCTTTCCAATCCAAGTGCACAGAAAAATCGGGACAAGCATAGAAATACCCACCTGACTGAGCATAGCAAGCGCCTTCATAATATCCCTTTTCAATCGGAACCCTCCTTAAAAAGACACAAACCCGCGGTATTATAGCAAGTCAGAAAAAAACTGAACGCCTTTTTTTCTGTAATAAAGGAATTTATTCGTTTCCCGCAGCGCCGGCTGTACCTGCCTCCCGCCGCCTTGTGAAAATAATTTTTTCCTCGCCTTCTTTTTTCCATTTTCAAGTTGATTGACTATAATTATATATAAAATCTTTCGGTCTTTCTTTCAAAGCCCCGAAATAATATAATATAGCGTCAGTAATTCTTTCAGCGGCAAAGCCGTCGCCGAAAGGATTTTTTGCCCCTGCCATTTTTTCATAAACCTGAGAATTATTAAGCAAAAGGCTTGTCTCTTTGTATATTTTTTCCTCCGAAACTCCCGCGAGCCTTAAAGTTCCCGCCTCAACGCCTTCGGGTCTTTCGGTTACGTTTCTAAGGACTAAAACAGGTTTTCCCATAGAAGGCACTTCCTCCTGCAAACCTCCCGAATCCGTCATAACGAGATAAGATAAATTCATTAAATTGTGCATATCTTTCATATCAATAGGGTCTGTAAGATGCACTCTTTCGTGATTGCCAAGAATACGCCTTGCGGTTTCCTGAACAAGAGGATTAAAATGCACGGCATACACCACCTCAACGTCAGGGTTGTCCTCAACGACCCGTAAAACCGCCCTGCATATATTTTCAAGGGGTTTTCCGAGGTTTTCCCGTCTGTGGGCGGTCATTGTAATAACTCTTTTATTTTTGTAATCAATTTTATTAAGTATATCAAGTGAGAAAACATAATCTTTCACAATAGTTGTTTTAAGACAGTCTACAGCCGTATTTCCCGTAATAAAAATACCTTCGGGGGATATATTTTCTTTAAGGAGATGTTCTTTTGCGAGCTTAGTGGGGGCGAAATGCAAATCCGCCATAGCGCCTGTAAGCTTTCTGTTCATTTCTTCGGGGAAAGGCTGATACTTGTCATAGGTTCTGAGACCCGCCTCAACGTGACCCACTTTAATCTGACTGTAAAAAGCGGCGAGAGAGCCGGCGAAAGTCGTAGTTGTATCTCCGTGAACAAGAACAATGTCAGGATTTATCTCTTTCATAACATATTCAA
>CAYLJL010000325.1:0-1989 GCA_964384005.1 uncultured Lachnospiraceae bacterium
AATTTGAATAATATCCATAAAATCACCTGCCTTATCACCTGCCTTAAATGGTAATTCAGCTAAGCTGGAACAGAGTCTGTACCGTTTCAAAAAGAGTGCTTATATATTGAATTATCCAGAATAAAACTACGACAAGTCCTGCGAGGGTAGTCATCATAGCAAGTTCTTCACGCCCCGCGCGAATAAGAACTTGATTCAATACCGCAACTAAAATTCCCACCGCGGCTATTTGAAAAACAACCGTAATATCCATAATAAACACCTCCTAAAAAAGAATAACCATAACTGCCGCTCCGCCAAAAATTCCCAGACTTCTGCACATTTTTTTATTACTTTTAGACTTTTCCAGAAGTTCCGGAATTTTATTCTCAATATAAGAAAGGGCAATTTTTATATTGTTGTTTTGCTGTTTTCTATCAAGAAATCCCAAAGACTGGCCAAAAGAAATAAAAGTCTCAATATCCTCATGAGCAAAATAGGTAAAATCAGCCTGTTCTTTCCAGACACTTCTCCATACTTCAAAAGCGGAGCTTCCGTCAGAACCGAGTTTTTTTGAGAATTCTGAAAAAATTCTGTTTATGGGAACGCCCGCTTTAGATGATATATTTCCCATAGCCTCCGCGAGGGGGGACAAATTGAATTCAATTTCGGAAATAAGCATAGTAAGCGCCTTTTTCATTTCAAGCAAATCGTTAATTCTGTATTCCGTTTTAAATGAGTAATAAACACCAAGTACACAGCTTGAAATCATAATAAGAACACCTCCGAGCATTTTTAAAATCATTTTTAAATCCCCTTTCATAAAAGCGACATTAAACGGTGTTCAGCAGACTTCTTTCGAAACTTCATATCGGTAAAAATGCAGCCTCAAAAAAATATTTATTTCATTGTTTCAAAAGAAGTATGATTATAGACCAACCTTCTTGAATTTTCCGTCGTAAACCCCTTCAATCGTGCCGGCGCCGTTTTTGTTGCTTAAAACAATATATCTCTCAAAAATATTTCTTTTTTCCATTTCTTTAAAAATAAACCTTGACCTTAAATCCTCAATATCTTCTGAATGAATTGTACAAATAACCTTTACGCCTGAATTTGCCGCATCGCATACCGCGTGTATTTCCTCAAGGCTTCCGATTTCATCAAAAGCAATCACTTGCGGAGCCATAGCTCTCAAAAGCATATAAATAGACTTATCTTTTTTTCCACCGTCTATAACGTCGGTTCTTCTTCCAAGGTCGTTTTCGGCGTTTCCCAAAAAAGTTCCGGCGATTTCCGAGCGTTCATCGGCGACGCCGACATTTACACCTTTAAACTTTCCCTGGACACCGTCGCTCAAATTTTTTATAATATCTCTTAATAATGTTGTTTTTCCGCAGCAAGGAGGAGAAACAATAAGCGTATGAAAAATTCTCGGATATGTAATAAAATCAATAATCCCTCCGCTGCATCCTACAATTTCTTTAGGTATTCTGAAATTAAATCCGGAAATATTTTTAATCGTTTTAACTTGTCCATTTTCAAGAACGGCCTTTCCGCATATTCCCACTCTTACACCTTTTGGGAGAGGAATAAATCCTTGTTTTATTTCATCCTCAAAGGCGTAAACCGAAAAACCACTTATAAGCTCCATAATTCCGTTTATATCCTCTCTCGTAGGCATATATGCGGTATCTATCTGAGAAAATCCCGTCTCGTTTAAAAACCTTTCCTTTGTTCCCCCTCGTATGTACAAAGGTTTGTTAAGCCTTATTCTTATTTCCTCGGCACAGTCAAAAACCTCGTCGTCAATATTTTCAAATATCTTTTTAATTTTTCCCCACATATAACCGACAATAAATTTTTTAAAAGACTTCATAAAAAGTCCCCCTTTTCAAAAGTAATTTTTATTTCGGCGATTGCTTTGCAATTCGCCTTTCGCTAAAATTTCAGCGCTTCCGCGCCAGTAAAATATTTTTTATTTTCTATAAGAGTTCTTGTAATGTAAATTAT
>CAYLJL010000326.1:0-1987 GCA_964384005.1 uncultured Lachnospiraceae bacterium
GCTCACCTAGCTTTTTAATTTCCTTGATAAGCCCGATCGCGTCAAGCCCCGCCATTTTTGCCTCGATTATCATTACATCGGGCATGGAAAAATCTTTTACATATTGAAGTAAAGTCATTCCGTTTGCCTTTCTTGTCACGGCAAACGCTCCTGCGGATTTTAAAGTGTTTGCCCATAATATGCCCTGTTCGGGAATATCGTTGCCAATAAGAATTTTTGAACTTTTCATTTTGATTTCCTTTCTAAATATTTTTTAGACATCTTAAACTGATACCGCACGGTGCTGTGTCGGTTTTGATAACGCTTAATTCCTTGTCTTTTCCAATAATAACATTAAATTTTAACAAAATCAAGAGAAATCGTTAAAAAAGTTTGTTTTTCAAATAAATAATAAAAAACCGCATTTACAAAGAATATAAAGGCGGTTTTTATATGAATTTAGCCTAAGAAATACAAAATCTTTACACAGATTTTAAAACTATACAAAAAATATTTTACAAATAAGTCGAATAATGTCGAGATTAAGCCGCCGTGCCGTAATTTTCCTCTGTTTGCAGCCGTGACGATATTTCGTACATATTCTCGGCAAATACCGCATAGCCTCGGGAAATGTCGTTTACAAAGACATGCGTTACCGCTCCCACAAGCTTTCCGTTTTGTATAATGGGGCTTCCGCTCATACCCTGAACAATGCCGCCCGTCTATTGCATCAGCTTTTCGTCCTCAAAGCGTATGACCATATTTTTCACCGCTGAGCTGCTGTTGTAATCGACCTTTTCGATAACTATATCGTAGCTTTCGGGGGTCATTCCGTTTACAGTGGTCAGAATGCTTGCTTTTCCGATTTCTATCTCCTGCTTGAACGCCATAGGCAGCTCACGCCTGTCGGGAATACTCGCGCTGTGTCCGAATACGCCGCAGTCGGTATTTAAAAGTATGCTTCCGTTGGCGGAGGCGGACATAAAGGTTCCGCAAAGCTCCCCGGGACGTCCGTTGACGCCTTTTACCACGCTGTTAACGCATACGGGCACCGTTTCACCATAGGAAAGGGGCAAAAGCGCGCCCGTGTCCGCGTCGCAGACGGAGTGCCCCAAGCCGCCGTAGCTGCAATTTTTTCTGTCGTAGTAGGTAAGCGTTCCTATACCCGCACAGCTGTCTCTTGTCCATATACCCAGCTTGTATATCCCGTCGCTGACGGATTTTTCGGGAGTAAGATAAAGAGTGAGCTTTTCCTCGCCCCGCAGTAGTACCACCTCGGTTTTTTGGGCGTTTTTCTGAACCGCTTCGGACAGTCCGGCCGCCGTTTCGGTTTTGATACCGTTAACCGAGATTATAACGTCTCCCGTTAATATACCGCCCTCCTTAGCGGGAGAGCGAAAACGAGCTGCGCCCTCAACGCTTCCGTAATCCGTTACCATTACTCCGTCGGTCATCATTTTAAGACCGAAGGCTTCTCCCGACGGTATCAGCTCGGGAGTTTTTATCTGCTTAACGGTAACGTTTTTAATGGGAATTATCCCGTACAGCATAAGAGTCATTTCATAGCTCTTTTTTACGCCCGCCGAAACCGCCAAGGATTCCGCCGCGGCGTTTTTTACCGTTACCGCGGGATAAGCTCCCAGACCGAAGCTGTCGAAATCGTTTTCCGTGCGGTAAAAATTGTCGGGCAGTGATACGGAATAGAAGCCTATTTGCAGGAATAATACTACCGTCAGGGAAATTAAACAAAAATATATTCCAAATAAAAATTTTTTTAAAATTTTCATATCGGGTTTTCCTTCCTTTTGCAGAGCTTGTGACCGCCGTATTTGGGTGAGTTGAATTACGCCGAGTTGTCTATATGATAAATAACGGCGGTCAATTCAAAGGAACGCCCGCGTTTACAAAACACAGGGCGATTCCCGAACAAGAATAATATCTGCAAAAGCCGTTTCTTTATAATAGGAAGTTTTTAAAATTTTATATTGCCTTTTTTACAAAATTATGC
>CAYLJL010000327.1:0-1979 GCA_964384005.1 uncultured Lachnospiraceae bacterium
ATTTCGCGGTTTCGAAAGAAGTCTATTGTTTATTTATAGCGAACCAATAAAATAATCAACAGGTAAAATTCAATAAAGCCTGATATATTAAGAAATTGTTTTATTGGTTCGCAATAAAAATTTTGTGAATACTATAATTGAGGTGATTACTATGTTATGTGAAAAATGTAAAAAAAATGCCGCTACAATTCTTTATCAGCAAATTATTAATGGTGAAAAAAGAGAGTATCATATTTGCGAAGACTGCGCCGTAAAGATGCAGAACGGCGTTTCTTTCGATACCATTTTTAAGGGATTTTTAGACAGTTTTATAGGTATGGGCTCTGCGGGTTATACAAAACAAAATTCTTTTTCCTGCCCTACCTGCAAATTGTCCTTTGAGGAGTTTAAACAAACGGGAAAGGTTGGCTGTGCCGATTGTTACGAAGCCTTTAAAGAACAGCTTGTTCCTGTTCTTAAAAATATTCAGGGCAGTATAAGACATTCCGGTAAACTCCCTAAAAAGGCCGGCGCCGAACTTTACGCCAGGCGGGAACTGGAAAATCTTAAAAATGAGCTTAAAAGAGCCGTTGAAAAAGAAGAATATGAAGAAGCGGCTAAGCTCAGAGATAAAATAAGAAATTTAGAGGAGGGCGGACACAATGAATAAATGGTATGATTCTTCCGAAACAGATGAAAATATTGTTATATCCTCGAGAATCCGTCTCGCAAGAAATGTAAAAAAATACCCGTTTTCTCAAAAATTATCCGAATCTCAGGCAGTTAAACTTATTGAGGAGGTTAAAGACTCGATAAAAAACGCAAATTCCTCTTTCGGCAACAGTTTTGATTTCATAAATATAAACGAAAAGTCAGACGCTGAAAAATATTCATTACTTGAAAATCATTCTATAAGCTCAGACCTTATGGATACGAAAAAACCCGCGGGCGTTCTTATTAAAGATGATGAGACAATTTCAATAATGATTAATGAGGAAGACCATATACGTATACAAACGGTTTTTCCCGGATATAATATTGAAAAGGCATGGGATATTGCCGATAAAATCGATAATCTTATTGAGGAAAATATTGACTATGCCTTTGATGAGAATTATGGATATTTGACTTCTTGTATTACCAATACAGGAACGGGTATGAGAGCGTCTTTTATGATTCATATCCCTCTTATCGAAACCTTCGGACAGGTTGAAAACCTGACTCAAGCAATAAGCAAATTTGGTATGACCCTGAGAGGTATTTACGGAGAAGGCTCGGAACCCCTCGGGGGAATTTATCAGATTTCAAATCAGGTGACTTTAGGAAAAAGCGAAAAGGAAATTATAGAGGCGCTTAAAAATGTTACCAATCAGATTATTGAACAGGAAAAAGAACTCGCGGACAATCTATTGAGAGATAGAAGGATTGAACTTGAGGACAAAGTTTTCCGTTCATACGGAATTTTGTCAAATTGCAGAAAGATAAGCTCCAAAGAGGCGATGAAGCTGCTTTCGGATTTGAGATTCGGTGTTATAACGGGAATGCTGAATCTCAAAAACAAGGATATTAATATCTATAATATAATGATGAATATTCAGCCCGGTAATTTGCTTAAATATATGAATAAATCGGGAAATCCGGCTGAAAGAGACATTCAGAGAGCTACGTATATACGGGAAAAACTTGGAAATAATTAACAGTGAAACAATAAAAAAATATGACCTTTTCAAAGACTATAGCCAATCAACCTGAAAATGAGAAAAAGGAGCGGGATGAAAATTATTTTTGCAAGACGGCGGAAGGAGTGCATAGCCGAAAGTCTGTGCTGACTGGCTAAACATAAGCAAAAAGGATTTTCAGCCGGCGGACTTGTTCATTTTTTTAGTTGATTGACTATAAAGACGGGTGTTCCCGTTTGATACCAAACACCATTTTAAGGATTGATAAAAGTTAAACGGTGTTTAGTCGGAGAAGAAATTATATAATTTATAAAAAGGAGG
>CAYLJL010000328.1:0-1974 GCA_964384005.1 uncultured Lachnospiraceae bacterium
TTTTAAACGAGAGAGGTGTTTCCTTTAAATTTGGTCTTATTGGTTTCGGTGATTTGAATGAAAAGGAAAAACCAAGTGTTTACAGCTTTACTGATGACGTAGCCAAATTTCAGAAACAGGTTAAGCATATACCGAGAACTTACGGCGGGGATATTCCCGAATCTTCTTTAGATGCCCTTGAAACAAGCGTCGAGCTTTTAAATTCCGAAAAATTTGATGAAAAATCAAAAAACATATTTATCCTTATTACGGACGCGCCTCCTCATGTACCTACAAACAGCGGAAAGAGTATTGAGGATATCTGCGCTATGCTGAAAGAAAACGGAGTTACTACCTATGTCGCCGCGAGACGTGACAGGGAAAGCAGAGACGCTTATGAGCCGCTTGTCGCTGCTGGAGGAAAATATTATGATTTGAATGAGAAGTTTTATGATATTCTTGATAATATTGCCATGAGCATCGCGGAATTGGTAAAATTGCATTGAACAATAAAATAATTTGTCGTTAACCGCAAAATAGATGCTCTCGGGCGCGAAAGGAATTTGTGGCTTTGTTGAAGCCGCCTATGCAAAGACGGTGCTTAACTATCACCGTCTTATAAGTAAACTATTAATTTTATAGCATATTCAGGTGATTTTTATGGCAACTGATTTAATTTTGACCGCTTCCAACGAGGAAAATGTTAAACCCTATAAATTTGAGGCTACGAATATTTCAGTATATTCCTTTGAACAGGCTCTTTATCATTGTTATCATTATTGGAAAGAGTCGTGGGATGAGGTTTTTATAAAAGATGATTTTATTATGTGGGTGAGAAATGAACTGAACTTATCTTATATTGCTTCGGAAATTAAAAAATTGAAAAATATACGCAGTCTTAATGACAGAATAATAGCTTTTTTATCTCTTATTTATTATTTTGACGACGATGAGCTTGATAAACTCAGACAAGAAATCAAAGACTGGCAAAATCGGAGTCAAAGCGAAAAGCTTAAAGAAAAGGGCGATTCCCTTATCGCTATAGGTAGTTTTGAAAAGGCTATTATCGCTTATAAGGCGGTTTTGACTTATGATAAGAAAAATTTTGTCGTTATGAATAATATTGGCGTGGGGTATATGAATCTTGCGAATTACGCAAAAGCAAAAAAATGGTTTTTAAAGGCATTTTATATTCAAAAGGATAATATTAAAATTATTCTGAATATAATTGAGTCGTGTATATATAATGAGGATTTTGATGACGCGGAAAAGTATATTGGTCTGTGTGATGAAAATCACGACAGTGGAGAAATATTTTATTTTAAAGGAGAAATAGAATTTAACAGAGGTAATTTTGAAAAAGCGGTTAAGTATTACAAAAAAGCTATTGTAAAAAATGATTCTTTGGCTGTGCTCAGGCTTTCTGATGTATACGAAAAGCAGGGTTTGTTTGACACGGCGCTTAAGGTTCTTGATATATTTAATGATACAGATATTACAGCTCTTGTTAAAAAAAGTGGTATTTATTTGAGTATTTCGGATTTGCCTTCAGCTATTAAATGTATTGAAAGGGCTTTACTCTATGACGGAACTTCTGTAGAATTATGGACATATCTCGCCAAGTATCATAGGCTTAATAACGACTTTATAAAGGCGGAAGGCGCTGTTTGTACGGCTCTGCGCTTTTCGGGAGACGACCTTGCGGCAAATCTTGAAATGGCTAAAATAAAAAGAGTTCAAGGAAAAAGCAAAGATTATAAAAGTTCTGTATCTAAAATATTTAAAAACTTAAAAGCAGAGTACAGAGATATTTATTTTTAAGTAAATGCCGGCAAATTAAAAAATAAAAATTATTTTTCAGCGTGTCGAAAAAGTCGACACGCTTGCAGGAAATGCAGGCATTTCCTGCACTTCTCAAAATCTGCGTGCCAAACTTTGTTTGGCGACTTGATTTTGTTTTGTATGAAAATTATGACTTTTACGGAAATGACAACG
>CAYLJL010000329.1:0-1929 GCA_964384005.1 uncultured Lachnospiraceae bacterium
CCAGCCCGGGCAAAGCCCATCTTGCGGATTAAAGTCTGCGACGCTTTTTGAATCTTTATTCTTCAAAAAATTCATATTTTTTTATAATTTTAACTTTTTCGACAGCCTGGTTAATTGACTATATGCAATAAAATCATTCTGTTACAGAGGGCGCATCCTCCTGCAAAACCATCTGAACAAGAAAAGCCGCGTCTGTTGCCGTAATATTTCTGTTAGACGTATCAAGATTTCCGACAAGTCTGTGATAATCCGTAGCTTGTCCGTTCAGAACAAGCTCCAAAAGATAAGAGGCGTCCTCCATAGTAACAGAACCGTCGTCATTCACGTCACCCATAATAATTGGTTTTTCGGGGTTATCAGGCTCATCAGGCTTTGCCGCGTATACATAGTCTTCCTGCTCTAACTCCGGATAACTAAGGTCTTTGATACAGGTAAAGAACACCTCGTCAACCTCTGGTATATGAATATCAAACTCATTATCCTCTCCGCCCTCTGAGCTTTTAGAGCCGATAAGGAAATAACGGTGTATATTTGCCTCCGCATCTTCTTCCGAAAGATGTCCGTAATTCATAGGAACAGGGTCGTTCCATGTAACATCAATAGCATACCATTTTCCGTTATTGTTCTCATCATATCTGCCGTTGTCTTTCCCGTCATATCCGCTGTCATATTCATCAGGAACTTTGACATAATTCCACATATGAGCTCCTCCGTTGCCTTTACCGCTGACTAAAACGCATTCAATATTCTCGTAATCGCATAAAATTTTAAAAGCTCTCGAATAACCCTCGCAAACAGGGTTAATAGGATTTTCTAAATCCGTATTGCCGTAAATCATAGCGCTGACGGCTTTCCAGAGTCTTCCGTCAAGACTTTCCTGTTCAGCCGCCGATGTATTTAAAAGAATTCTGTTATATTCGTTTTTGTATACCAAATACTCGTTAAAACGGCTCAATTTATGGTAAACATCCATGTCCTTCACTTCCTCGTGAAGCTGTTTTAAAATCTCATCGATTTGGGCGGCGTCCCTCTCAACGTCGTCCTTCGATGTATAGCCGTCGCAGTAATAATTTTCCTCATCTTCATTTAAGTATATATTAATCCATACTTTCCCGTCATATGTTTCTCCCGGCCATACCCAGATATTGCTCCAGTCAAGCCAGAAAACCTCCGGATGGTCATAGTCGAAAGCCATCATCGCGTAAAACACAAAATCCAGTCCGTCGGGAGTTATATAAGTATCAACATCGTCCAATGTTTTTCCGTCTATATAAGTAACGTCCACATCAAGAGAATACTCCTGTCCGTCCCCGTCAAACACGGTTACCGTTCTCCTCTCCACTCCCAGGTCGCTTACGCCGTCCTTTGATTTTTCGATACATTCAACAAGCGTATCATATATAGCCTTTGAGTCTGGCGTAAGCTGATTTCCATAACAGCCGTCATATTTCTTTTTTTCAAAAGCCGCGAGTGAAATATCGTCGTCTTTGTGCCTTTCCATAAAACTTTCAGCAATTTGCATAAAAGAAAGGCTTCCTTTTCTTTCCACTGTAGTGGGGTCAGCAAAAACGAGAGTACAGCTCAGAATCATAAAAATAAAAATAGCCGCCCCGCTCATCATCTTTTTTAAATTAACCATTTTTTCCTCCTTTTGAAATGAAAATATTTTGTAAACAGCTGGCAAAAATCAATAAAAACAAATTGCCGGTGTTTTTCTTGTAAAATAAACTTATTTCCTATATATCCTCAAAAAAAAGCATTTTAGGTAAATTTATGATACAATTTAATAATACTACAAAATTTACAATCTGGCAAGTATTTTATACACGGTCGCACGGAAATCAATTTTTGCGGCGTAGCCGAAATAAAGTTTGGGTCAAGCCTTTGGGTCAGTGCTTTTGCTTCGCAAAAGTCGGCTTCGCCGCCCGC
>CAYLJL010000330.1:0-1926 GCA_964384005.1 uncultured Lachnospiraceae bacterium
TGCCTTGCGAAAATAATTTTCATCTCGCCTTCTTTTGTCACTTTTCAGGTTGATTGACTACAAAAACTGTGTTCATCTGGAATTTTCCTCAGGAAACTCACCGATGGAATTATTTTTGTCAAAAACTAAATTTGATATATTTATATCCACAGCGGAAACGGAAAGTCCTGTCATATTTTCAACCGCCGTTTTAACATTTTCCTGAACTTTAAGAGCGGTTTCGTGAACCTTACTACCAAATTTCACAATAAGACCGAGATAAATATAAACACTTTTATTTTCAATAGAGATTTTAACACCCTTTGAAAAATTTCTTTTTCCAAGCATTTCTATTATATCCCCGGCGAAATTTCCCGCCATTCCCGCGACGCCGTCTGTCTGGAGCGCGGTTGTTCCCGCGATAACGGCGATAACGTCGTCAGAGATATTTACCTGTCCTGAGCATTTAAAATCAGACTTTCTTTCTGCCATATAAAATCCTCCAAAAAAATAACAAATTTTGCTTTTCAGAAACTTCCATAATAATTATAACAGATTTTCTTTGTTTTGCAATTAAAATTTATAACTTTCGGCAAAAAGCCTAAAGCTTTCAAGGGAGTTAAGCACTGTATTTTTATCTACACAGTAAGATATTCTGAAATAACCGGGACAGGAGAAAGTAGACCCCGGAACAATAATAAGTCTGTATTTTTTGGCGCTTTCACAAAAAGCCTTGTCATCTTCAATAAAGCATTTAGGGAACATATAAAAAGCGCCTTTTGGTTCAACACATTCATAGCCATACTCACGTAGAGCCTTATAAAGGATATTTTTATTTTCCTCATATACGCTAAAATCAGAAGTATCGTTTAAACACTCGGAAATAACTTTTTGGAAAAGCGACGGCGCGTTTACATATCCAAGTACCCTGTTAGCGACTCCCAAAGCTCCGAAAATCTCCTCATAATCATCCATTTCAGAGGGAACGACAAGATAACCTATTCTCTCCCCCGGCAGGGATAACGTTTTGCTGTAAGAATAACCAATAAATGTATTTTTATAATATTTTGTTATATACGGAACCACTTCATTATTATAAACAAGCTCTCTGTAAGGTTCATCAGAAATAAGATAAATTGACATATTAAACTCCCTTTGTTTAGCGTCAAGAATTTCGGATAATTTTTTAATATCCGCCTCGGAATAAATGACGCCGGTAGGATTATTTGGATTATTTATAATAACGGCTTTAGTTTTACCTGAGATTTTGCGCTCAAAGTCCTCAAAATCAATAGAGAAATTCTTAAAATCAGGCTTTACGACAACAGGAATCCCGTCATAATTAGATAAATAATTATCATATTCACCAAAATAAGGAGCGAATAAAATAACCTCGTCACCCGGATTAATAATTGTTTTTAAAGTTATGTTCAAAGCTCCCGCCGCGCCGACAGTCATAATAATATTATTTTTGTTGAAATTTGTTTTATACTTTTCATTAATATTCAAAGCAACTTTTTCTCTTACGTCCTCAAATCCGCAGTTAAGCATATATCCGTGAACTTCCGTTTCCGATTGTTCTTTAATAATGTCAAAAATAGCGTTTTTAACGCTTTCAGGCGGAATAACGGAAGGATTTCCCAAAGAAAAATCATAAACATTTTCCTTTCCGTACTTTTCCGCCATAATTTTCCCCTCCTCAAACATAGCGCGTATTGAGGAGCCGTTTTTCACAAGTTCAGCCATTTTTTTTGAAATCATAACAATAAATTCCTCCCTAATAACAAGTCGTAAAATCTTTATAGTCAATCAACTTGAAAATGAGCAAAATGAGGCGGGCTGAAAATTATTTTTGCAAGGCGGCGGAAGGAGAGCATAGTCAGCTGCCTGTACTGACTGACTAAACATAAGCAAAAAGAATTTCTGACCGCCGAACTTGTTTATTTT
>CAYLJL010000331.1:0-277 GCA_964384005.1 uncultured Lachnospiraceae bacterium
CTATTTATAAACTCTAAAACAGAAAATGTACTATGTTAAATTATTTCAAAAAACAGTTTAAAAAAATATGTAAAAACAAGCTCGCCCGTATGGTATCTGAGCTTAGCTCTAAGGGTATAGAAAATACCCCTTACGAAGATAAAAGCCGGTAATTATTTATTTCCAAAAACCTCCTGAAAAATAAATTAATAGTAATAAATAAAATTTTCAATCATAAATTAATATAAAAGACACGCATATGTGAGGAAACACTGATTAATTCAAAAATTATTATATC
>CAYLJL010000331.1:292-1913 GCA_964384005.1 uncultured Lachnospiraceae bacterium
TAAGGCAGGAGGTTAATTATGGAAAATTACGATATTTGCAAAAATATATCCGAAAGAACAAACGGAGATATATACATAGGAGTTGTAGGGCCTGTAAGAAGCGGAAAATCAACATTTATAAAAAGATTTATGGATTTAATGGTATTGCCGAACATAACCGACAGCCGTGATAAAGAGCGGGCAAAGGACGAACTTCCTCAGAGCGCGGCAGGAAAGACAATAATGACGACCGAACCTAAATTTATCCCGAATGAAGCGGTAGAACTCACATTGAATAATAATTTAAAATTCAAAATGCGTATGATTGACTGTGTAGGGTATCTTGTAGCGGGAGCGACAGGTCACCTTGACGGAGAAAAACCAAGAATGGTAAACACGCCGTGGTCAGACAAAAAAATACCATTTGCGGAAGCGGCGGAAATCGGGACAAAAAAAGTAATAACAAATCATTCCACCATAGGAATTGTTGTAACCACAGACGGTTCAGTAACAGATATTGAGAGAAGTTCTTACATAATACCGGAACAGAGGGTAATAAATGAATTAAAAGCGTTAAATAAACCCTTTGTGGTACTTTTAAACACAACAAAACCATACGCTAACGAAACCGATGAATTAAAAAATAAAATGGCGGAAAAATATAAAGTTCCCGTAATAGCGGTAAACTGCGCTCAGCTGAAAGCGGAGGATATAACAGACATATTGGAAAAAGTTTTATATGAGTTTCCTGTTCTTGAAATACATATAAACCTGCCCAAATGGATAGAAACATTAAATATAAATCATTGGCTGAAACAAATGTTAATAAAATCAGCGAAAGAGTTTTTAAAGCAAATATCAAAATTAAGGGAAATCGGTGACTCTCTTTCAATATTTTCCGAAAACGAGCATATAAAGAAAAGTTATATAGAAATGATAAATCCGGGAGACGGAATTGCGAATGTAGATATTTCCGTAAACGACAATTTATTTTATAATATATTAAGCGAAACAACGGGCCTTGACATAGACGGAGATTATAAGCTGATATCCACAATAAAAATTCTTGCCGACGCCAAAAAGGAATATGATAAAGTAAAATACGCGCTTGAGGAAGTAAAAACAAAAGGCTACGGAGTGGTAACTCCACTTTTGGAGGAGATGCAGCTTGAAAAACCGGAGATAATAAAACACGGCTCAAAATACGGGGTAAAAGTAAAGGCCTCTGCGCCAAGTATACATCTGATAAGGGCGGATATAGAAACAGAGGTTGCCCCAATAGTGGGAAGCGAGGAACAAAGTACCGAACTTGCCAACTATCTGAAAGAACAATATGAAAATGACAGGTCAAAAATATGGGAATATAATATATTCGGAAAATCCCTTCATGATTTGATAAATGAGGGATTGAGTACAAAACTGTATCAGATGCCTGAGGACGCGAGAATAAAATTGCAGGAAACTCTGCAAAAAATAATAAATGAGGGAAACGGCGGGCTTATCTGTATAATCCTTTAACGTGAGTTCGATGAAAAATAACAGCGAAACGACAGTTTCGCACAAAAGTTTTTACCCCGCTTTTTTCAAAAAGCGCCGCAAAGAAATGCGGACGGCGTAAGCCGGCTTTGGCAAAGCCAAAGCG
>CAYLJL010000332.1:0-1912 GCA_964384005.1 uncultured Lachnospiraceae bacterium
CAAAGTTATCGGTAAGCAGGGAAGGATTGCTAAAGCTATTCGTACTGTTGTAAAAGCGGCGGCTATTCATGCGGATAAAAAGGTTGTCGTTAAGATAACGCAGTAATATTTTTCTCAAAAGATGTTTTTCGGAAGGTCAGCCTTCCGAAGCTCTTTTGTATATGGGCGCAATAAAAAACTTTCTCTAAAGTCGTTACGCGCTCAATATGAGCGAGTAGAAGGCTAAAAAGATTAGCTTCTACTCGATATTTTTTTAACGGTTTGTTTACCACTTTCGCGTGTGTGGATTTTTTAATAAAATCTGCTATATTAAGGAATTATTTTATTGTTTATTATTAAAAATTTTGCGGATTGCGATAGATTAAAAAATAATTTCAAGAAAACTTGTGGTACGGAGGCGTCCTTTTATGAAAATAGCTGTTATTGGGTATAGCGGTTCGGGAAAATCATCTCTCGCAAAGTATATCGGAATTAAATATAATATTTCTGTTTTATATCTGGATACTGTTCATTGGCTTCCCGGATGGATTGAGCGTAAACTCGATGAGGAAACCGTAATAGTCAAAGATTTTCTTGATAATAATTCTGAATGGGTTATCGATGGTAATTATACACGAGTTGTTTTTGAAAGAAGATTAGAAGAAGCTGATAAAATTATATTTATGAATTTTAATCGTTTTACTTGTTTATATCGTGTTTTAAAAAGGTTTTTTGAATACAGGGGAAATACAAGAGGGTCTATAACATCAGGATGTAATGAAAAAATAGATTTTGAATTTCTCAAATGGATACTTTATAAAGGAAGAACAATACATCGGAGAAAAAAATATAAGAAATTTTTAAAAGAATATGAAAGTAAAGTTATCGTGATTAATAATCAAAGAGAACTTAATTTATATAAAGAGAATTTTTGAAAAGTTTATTTATAGCAGAACAAAAAAATAATGCGGTCGATAAATCGTAAAAATCTGATATATTCAGCAATCATTTTGTTGTTTTGCTCTGAAAATTTTGCGGATTGCTATATTTTTATTAAAATTTATTTTTCAAAACGCGCTTTATGAATAATGGTACGGAGTCGGGAGGAGAGTTTTTGGATAATGATTATTTTGTTATAGGTAAAATTGTGAATACTCAGGGGATAAAAGGAGATTTAAGAGTTATTCCGACTACTGATGATATTTCAAGATTTGAATTGCTTGATTTTGTGTATATTGAGAAAAAAGGTAATATTGATAAATATGACATTCAAAATATCCGCTATCATAAACAATTTGTCCTTTTGAAATTAAAAGATGTTGACGATATGACAACAGCGGAGGGATTTAAAAATTCAGAGGTTAAAATTACGAGCGATATGGCGATGCCTTTGAATAAAGACGAATACTACATACGTGATTTATACTCTATGGAAGTTGTTACTGATTCCGGTGAGTTTCTCGGAACGATTGAGGACATTCTTTTTACCGGAGCAAATGATGTTTATGTCGTAAGAAATAATATAAACGAGATTTTGATACCCGCTATCAAACAATGTATTTTAAAAGTGGATAAAGAAAATAATAAAATGACTGTTCGGCTTTTGGAAGGTTTGAGATAATGAATTTTTACGTTTTAACTCTTTTTCCCGAAATGATTTCAGACGGCCTTAATCACAGCGTTCTTAAAAGGGCTTTTGAAAAAAATATAATTAACGTAGTCTCTGTTAATATAAGGGATTTCGCTAATAATAAACATAATCAAGTTGACGATTACCCTTACGGAGGAGGAGCGGGTATGGTTATTAAACCTCAGCCTGTTTTTGACGCTTATGAAAGTGTAAGGGAAAAGGTAAAAAAAGACTGCCGTGTTGTATATATGACTCCACAGGGGAAAATTTTTAATCAGAATATCGCTGAGGAGTTTTCAAAAG
>CAYLJL010000333.1:0-1905 GCA_964384005.1 uncultured Lachnospiraceae bacterium
AAAAAGCAATTTTTCTTTAAAATTAAAAATATTATACCACATAAAACCAACACGGACAACTTAAATCATAGAAAAACAATAAAAGAATACTTCATACTGTCAGCTATATCCCGAGCACAGATTCCGACATACTGAAAGTAAATAAATTTGTTTTACTTTGTAGAGTCAGCATTGCCGCAAAGAGACAAATTTCCTATGCCGCCGTGTGCGTCTGTTTTATAGTGAACAATAAATTATTTTATCATTCACTATATTTTTAGTTCTGTAAAAGAAAAATATCCGTGAAATCATATATAGTCAATCAACTTAAAAATAAACAAGTTCGGAGGCTGAAAGTCCTTTCGCTCATTTTCAAGTTAATTGCCTATATAGCAAAAGAATATAAAGAATAAACGAAGAAATTTTAATAAACCCTGATATATTAAAGGAATTCTTTTATTGTTTCGCACTAAAGATTTTTCGGTTTGCTATAGTCAATAAACCGTCAAATTTGTTTACTCCTCGTTAATAATATAATCCTTATTGTTCAGTTTATATGAAAGCGTCATCATACTGTCAGTAAGATGAATATTTTCAACAACAACATTCGGAGGAGTTTTAAGGTCAATGTGTGAAAAATTCCATATTCCCTTTATTCCGCAGTCTATTATTATTTTAGAAACCTTAACGGCGTTATTTTTTGGAAGCGTCAGAACAACAATGTCCACGTTATGAGTTTTAAGAAAATCCTCCAGAGTATCAATATCATAAATTTCAATTCCTCTTATTGTCATACCGATAAGCCTTGGATTTATGTCAAACATCGCGATAAAATTAAATCCTCTTTTTTGAAAATTCACATAATTAACGAGAGCCTGCCCTATATTTCCGGCGCCTATAATAACTAAATTATATTGTTTGTCTATTCCGAGAATTTTTTTAATTTCCTCATAAAGCAGCTCAACATTATATCCATATCCCTGCTGTCCGAAGCAGCCGAAATTATTAAGGTCCTGCCTTATCTGTGACGCCGTAACGTTCATTCTTTTGCTTAAATCCTTAGAAGAAATTCTTGTAATTCCGTTATCAAGCAAATCGCCTAAATATCTGTAATATCTTGGCAATCTTCTTATAACCGCTAATGATATTTTTTTCTCCATATACAAAATCATTCCTTTTTATTTTTATAAGAGAAATCCTCTGATTAATTATAGGAAACGAATTTATTCGTTTCCTACAGCGTCGGCCGCGAGCCGTTGAAAGCGGCATTCTAAAAATAACGCTGTCAAGTTTCTTTTTTCAGTTTTATCAGCGTTCTTATAAATCATCCTAACATAATGTAATAAAAGTATAACATTATTATTTAATTTTTGTCAATCTTTCCTCTTTTAAACTTAAAGCTTTTTTGGTAAAATATATCATATGTCGAAACTGCCTGTTATATCGGCGACGGCAAAGCGGCAAAATTCCTTTAAAGTTTTTACGGAGGTTCAAAATGATACTTTCTTGTAATAATATAAAAAAATCTTACGGTACCGACGTTATTTTAGAAGACGTCAGCTTTATAATAAACGAAAATGAAAAAGTCGCGATAGTCGGAGTAAACGGAGCCGGAAAATCAACGCTTTTTAAAATAATAACGTCTGAAATTTCCCAGGACAAAGGAACAGTCACTGTTCCGAAAGATATAAAAATAGGTTATTTTTCGCAAGACCTTCAGATTGACAGTAATAAAACAATTTATGAGGAACTGTTGACAGTATTTGAGAATATAATTTCAATAGAAACAGAAATGTCGGAACTTGAACATAAAATGGGGAATTCAGAAAATTCGGAACTTGACTTGTTAATGAAAAGATACTCTCTGCTCTCCTCCGAACTGGAAAAAAATAACGGATACGAATACAAAAGCAGAATAAGAGGAGT
>CAYLJL010000334.1:0-1894 GCA_964384005.1 uncultured Lachnospiraceae bacterium
AGTGCAGTGAACCTCAATAACGACGCCGTTTTCATCTTTTACAAAATCCGTGCAGGTCACGAAATAGGCGCCTTTAAGCCTGACCTCCTTGCCGACGGAAAGTCTGAAAAACTTTTTAGGAGGTTCTTCCATAAAATCGCTTCTCTCGATATAAAGTTCTCTTGAGAAAGGAACCAATCTTTTTCCAAGCGACTCGTTTTCAGGGTGATTTTCAATTTCAAGAGTTTCCGTCTCACCCTCGGGATAATTTGTAATAATAAGTTTAATCGGGTCTAAAACCGCCATAACAACGGGAGTTTTGGATTTAAGGTCCTCTCTTATACAATACTCTAACAGAGCCGTGTCGACAACGCTGTTAGCCTTTGAAACGCCTATCATTTCGCAGAATTTTTTTATTGATTCGGGGGTGTAGCCTCTCCTTCTTATTCCTGAAAGAGTAATAAGTCTCGGGTCGTTCCAGCCGTCTACCTTTCCGTCCTCCACCAGAGCTCTTAAAAAACGTTTTCCCATAATCGTATCTGACAGATTAAGTTTGGCAAACTCAATCTGCCGTGGTTTTACAGGAAAGTCTATCTCGTTTATAAACCAGTCGTAAAGAGGTCTGTGGTCCTCAAATTCCATTGTGCATATAGAGTGGGTAATTTCCTCAATAGCGTCCTCAAGAGGATGAGCGAAATCATACATAGGATAAATACACCATTTATCACCTGTCGCGTGATGTGTCATATGAGCGATTCTGTAAATAACAGGGTCTCTCATATTAATATTAGCGGATGCCATATCAATTTTAGCCCGCAATGTTTTTTCCCCGTCTTTAAACTCGCCGTTTTTCATTCTCTCAAAAAGTTCAAGATTTTCCTCAACAGAGCGATTTCTGTAGGGACTTTCTGTACCGGGAGTGCTAAGAGTACCCCTGGCGTTTTTCATTTCCTCGGCGGTCATATCGCAGACAAAAGCCTTTCCTTTTTTAATAAGCAAAACCGCATACTCATACATCTTGTCAAAATAGCTTGAGGCAAAATATAACCTGTCTTCCCAGTCAAAGCCGAGCCATTTGATATCTTCCTTAATAGAGTTTACAAATTCCGTGTCTTCCTTGGCGGGATTAGTGTCGTCAAAACGCAGATTACATTTTCCACCGTATAATTTTGCGAGTCCGAAATTAAGACAAATGCTTTTAGCGTGTCCTATATGCAGATATCCGTTAGGTTCCGGCGGAAAACGAGTATGAACTTTATTAAGCTCGCCTTTTAAGTCCTCGTTGATATAATTATGTATAAAATTCCCCGTACCCTCCAAAGAATTCTCATTTGTGTTTAACTCTGTATTTTCCATTTTAAAACCTCCGTAAAACAGTTTATACCTGTTATAATCTTTTTGAGACAAAATCTCTGTGATAAAAAACGGTTTTGCACTTATCACAATATCCAAAACGCAAAATTTTATCCGTTGTTTCATTTCCGAGAGAAAAATCCAGCAATACCTTAATATCTTCCCCGTTTCCATCGCAATTATGTCTTTCAAAATAATAATTTTTTGTTTCCCTGAAATTTTCAACATTGTCAAAAATAGCGGTAATTTCTTTCAATAAATCCATAATTCGCCTCCGAAATAAAACATTTTTTTATAAAAACGCCAGCTATAGCGAAACAATAAAGGAATTAACAGACAAAATTCAATAAAACCCGATATATTAAGGAATTATTTTACTGTTTCGTGCTGAAAATCCCGCGAATCGCTATAATTCAAATCTTTTACAGGTTTGTCAAATCAGCGCCTTCTTATTATTATAAATTAATTTTCATATTACGTCAATTTTTATTTAACGTGAGTTCGATAAAAAATAACAGCGAAACGGAGTTTCGCACAAGAGTTTTTGTCAAACTTTTTTTAA
>CAYLJL010000335.1:0-1458 GCA_964384005.1 uncultured Lachnospiraceae bacterium
TATTGAAAAAATAGTTATGGGTTATCCTAAAAATATGAACAATACTATAGGTGAGAGATGTGAAAAAACGGAAGCTTTCAAAGTTCGTCTTGAAAAAACATTTAAAATCGAAATTATTTTGTGGGATGAAAGACTTAGTACGGTCGCTGCTGAAAAGGGACTTCTTGAAGCTGATTTAAGCCGGAAAAAAAGGAAACAGGTAATAGATAAAATGGCGGCTGTATTTATATTACAGGGTTATTTAGACAGCATAGCAAAATAGTTTTTTAAATTAATGTTGTCGTTACTTCTTTGGTATTGTAAAAAAATATAAGATTAAGGAGCTCTCTGTATGGAAAATAAAGATAATAAATTAAATGACTTTTTTGAAGATGAGGAAACTTATGAAACAGTAACATTGACTGATGAGGATGGAATTGAGACAGATTTTGTTGTTATCGACGCTATCGAAGTCAATAAAACAAAATATATTCTTGTTGTTTCAGCGGAAGATGTTGATTCAGATGAGCCTGAAGCGGCAATTTTAAAAGAAGTGAATTCGGATAATGAGTTTTCTTATTATGAGTTTGTGGAAAATGACGACGAATTTAAAAAAGTCAGTGTACTTTTTCACGATAATGAAACAGATTACGAAATGATTTTTTAATAATATTCAAAATAATTTATAAACATAAAAACTCTGCTCGTGTTTTTTATTATAGTAAGCTTAGGCACACGATTGCGTCAGGAATGTCGCTTTTATCGTCTCGCATTCGGCACAATAGGAGACAAATTAATTTGTTTCCTATAAAACTTTGATAATCATTCAGAATTTATTAAGTACGTTTATTAAATTGAGGAATTTTCTGATTAATTAATTTTTTATGGTTTTAAGAAAACACTGATTTGACGGCAATAAAAATAATTTTTAAAATTAATACCGCTTTAAGAAAGATTACTTACTTTAGCTGGTTTTTTTGCGAAAAACTCAACATTTACACTCTATGTTCCAAAAAGTGACGCGGAGTCAAAGCCAAACTTAGGCTGCATAGGCAGGCAGTAAAATCAAAATTTTTTTAAGTAAAATGACTTATATGCCAAAAATTATTTTTAAACTTGAATTAATCAGCGTTTCCTTAAATATAAGCCGGCTCACCGTCCATGTATCTTCTCGGTATCTGGTCAGGCGAAAGTGCTTATAAAAAAATTTGATAATATAATAAAAATCAGCCGGATAGTATTATAAATAGTGCGTTGTCAGGAGGAATCTGACATTTTTGTGATACAAAGACGCTGATTTGTAAAGTTATAATCGTATGACACTGCCATAAATGAAAATTTTACTCAAAAACCCTTATAAAGCAATTTGCGGAATTTTCGGTGCGAAACAATAAAATAATTACTTTATATATCAGGTTTTATTAAAATTTTCCTGTTCATCTTTTTATTGTTTTGCTATAGTAAATTAATCGGAGCTTC
>CAYLJL010000335.1:1493-1894 GCA_964384005.1 uncultured Lachnospiraceae bacterium
GGTGTTTGCTTGGCAGGCAGAAATTCAAAACTAAAAATTATACCTTTGGGGGGATTACATGAAATAGGAAAGAATATCACGGCATTTGAATATAATAACGAGATTTTAATTGTAGACTGCGGAATTGCCTTTCCTGAAGACGATATGCTGGGAATAGACCTTGTCATTCCCGATTATTCATATCTTATAAAAAATAAAGATAAAATAAAAGGCGTTGTTTTAACCCACGGCCACGAAGACCATATAGGTGGCTTACCATATTTTTTAAAAGAGATAAATGTTCCTATTTATGGGACAAAATTAACGATAGGATTGGTTGAAAATAAACTCAAGGAACACAATATATTAAATAAAGTCGAACGATTTTCTGTTTCAGCTGGCGAAACAATAAAATTAGGCGT
>CAYLJL010000336.1:0-1648 GCA_964384005.1 uncultured Lachnospiraceae bacterium
AAAAGCACTGACCCAAAGGCTTGCAGGGTGGTGGGACAGCGTCCCACGGTCTTAACTTAGTGCATATGGGGCGGCGCCCACGGTCTTATTTTTTGTTGTATTAATTTGTTGTTTTGCTATAAATCAGCGCTTCCGCATAAAAGGGGATAAAAAATGAATATAAAATGGAATTCAGAGGAATATAAAGAAAACTTTTCTTTCGTCCACGAATACGGAGAAGACGTTTTAAAACTTCTGGAAATAAACAAAAACAGCAGGGTCATAGATTTAGGCTGTGGAAACGGAGTTCTTACAAACAAGCTTTCCGGAATATGTGACAATGTAATCGGGATAGACGCCTCGGAAGATATGCTAAAAACGGCAAAAGAAACCTATCCTTATTTAAACTTTATAAAAGGGGACGCGTTAAGCTTCAATTCAGAAGAAAAAGCGGACGCTGTTTTTTCAAACGCTGTTTTTCACTGGATTGATAAAGACAAACAGTCAGAACTTTTAGCAAACATAAATCATAATCTAAACTCAGACGGACAGCTTGTATGCGAATTCGGGGGGTCCGGATGCGCCGAAACCATACATTCGGGCCTTGAGTATGAGTTCAATAAAAGAAATCTGGTATACCCAAGAACATTTTTCTTTCCCACAATAGGAGAATACACGCCTATTATGGAGAATAACGGTTTTAAAGTGGTATTTGCCGTTCTTTTTGACAGAAAAACAAAATTAAATGGTCAGGACGGTTTAAGAAACTGGATAAATATGTTTGTGACAGAGCCTTTTAAGAACATAGATAATTCTACGGCGAACGAGATAATCACAAGCACGGTAAATAATCTTAAGCCTGTTCTTTCAGAAAACGGAATATGGTACGCCGATTATGTGAGAATACGGCTTAAAGCGATAAAAGTCAAGGAAATAAAAGGTTAAGAGATATAATGAACGATAAAATAATTTGTCGTTTACTGCCAAATAAAAAATTTATAGGAGGACGATTTATGAAAATTTTAGAAGGCGATATGGTTGCTGAAGGCGCTAAAATAGCGCTGGTGGCGTCAAGATTTAACGAGTTCATAACATCAAAATTAATATCGGGAGCGCTCGACGGTTTAAAAAGACATGGAGTAACCGATGACGACATAACACTGGCGTGGGTACCGGGAGCCTTTGAAATTCCCGTCGTGGCAAAAACCCTCGCCCGCTCAGAAAAATATGACGCTGTAATATGCTTAGGCGCTGTAATAAGAGGTTCAACAACTCACTACGATTATGTATGCAGCGAGGTTTCAAAAGGAATTGCCCAGATAGCCCTTGAAACGGAAACACCCATACTTTTCGGGGTTCTCACAACGGAAAATATCGAACAGGCAATAGAAAGAGCGGGGACAAAAGCGGGAAACAAAGGATATGACTGCGCTTTATCCGCCATTGAGATGATAAATCTTTTAAAAAATATTTAGGAAACACCGCTCCAACGATAATAAAAATCATTTTTCAAACTTAAAATTTCCGTTATCGTGTTATTTTCAAAGAAAAATAACACTGACACTTCAATTTTTTTGAAAAATTATTTTTATTTCTGAATTTTGCGGTATTTCCTTAGGAAACACCGCTCCAACGATAATAAAAATCATTTTTCAAACTTAAAATTTCC
>CAYLJL010000336.1:1748-1889 GCA_964384005.1 uncultured Lachnospiraceae bacterium
ACTTCAATTTTTTTGAAAAATTATTTTTATTTCTGAATTTTGCGGTATTTCCTTAAATAACGTGAGTTCGATGAAAAATAACAGCAAAACGTCAGTTTCGCACAAAAGTTTTTACCCCGCTTTTTTCAAAAAGCGGGCGGA
>CAYLJL010000337.1:0-1882 GCA_964384005.1 uncultured Lachnospiraceae bacterium
AGATAACTCCGCACCATAAACGGTAATAGTTCCCGACAAAGGGCACAGCATAATAAAAATTAAACGAGCCGAGATTAATTTTTTAAAGTTTTTTGAAATTTTGTACATAAAAACCTCCTTGAAATAATAAAATTAGTGTCGTTGTAAAAATACCGCTTTTTATTAAATTATATAACAATAAATGTACAATTACAAGAAAGTTTTAAAAATATTTAGGTGATTTTGTTAATTTTATTTGCAAATTATTTTTGTTTGCTGTATAATTTAACCATAAAGGAATTCGCAGCTTTGCTACAATGCGGCCGACGCAAAGATAATCGGTATTTCTTTGAAATAAATATAATATTATTTTCTGGAGGTAAATGTTATGAATAAAATTAATGACAGCGCATGGAAAAATGAAATGAAAATACGTCTTGATTTCAACAATATGATGACGGATTTTGTTGGAGAAAACGGTATTTCTACTGAGGATATTGAGAAAATCTCCGACAAAATCGAAAACGCCAAAAAAGCTATGGTAGAAAAAAGAGCGGGCGGAAAAATGGACTGGCGTGATTTGCCATATAATCAGGACGAGGTTGTTGAAGACATTTTATCTTATGTAAATGAGAAAAAAGACAAGTTTGACGCTTTTGTAGTTCTGGGAATAGGCGGCTCCGCTCTTGGCCCTATCGCTGTTCAGCAGGCTATAAACCACCCTTATTACAATGAGATTTCAAGAGATAAAAGAAACGGTTTCCCTAAACTCTATGTCGCTGACAATGTTGACCCGGAAAAACTTGTTTATCTTTTCCAGACCGTTGACGTTACAAAGTGTCTTTTTAATGTTATAAGCAAATCCGGCAGTACATCTGAAACAATGTCACAGTTTATGATTATCAAAAAAATGCTTGACGAAAAACTCGGAAAGGACGCCGCGGAACATATTGTCTGCACTACCGATAAGGTAAACGGAAATCTTATTAAAATCGCTAAAGAGGAAGGATATAAAACATTTATAATTCCAAGCGGCGTAGGCGGAAGATTTTCGGAACTTACTCCTGTCGGACTTCTGGCGGCCGCTTTCTGCGGAATTGATATAAAAGCTATGCTCGCCGGCGCGGCGTTTATGGATGAAATATGCAAAAATGACGATATCTATAAAAATCCTGCTTTTATGTACGCTATTCTTAACTATATCGGAATGGAAAAAGGAAAAAATATCTGCGTCGTAATGCCTTACGCCGACTCTCTTAAATATATTTCCGATTGGTATGCTCAGCTTTGGGCGGAATCTCTCGGTAAAAAATACGATAATGAGGGAAAGGTTGTCAACGTAGGCCCGACTCCCGTCAAAGCGTTGGGAGTTACCGACCAGCATTCACAGGTTCAGCTTTACACAGAAGGGCCTTTCGATAAAATGATTGTTCTTATGGGCGTTGACAAATACAAAGAAACTATTCAAATCCCCGAAAGCTATAAGGAAATTCCAAGTCTTGGATTTTTAGGCGGTATTACTCAAAATCAGCTTATTCAGACAGAGCAAATGGCAACTGAATACGCCCTTATGAAATCGGGAAAAATGAATATGACGATTACTTTGCCGGAGGTAAACGAGTTTACTCTCGGTCAGACTTTGTATATGTTTGAGGTGGCTACGGGATTTGCCGGAGAACTTCTGAATATTAATGCCTTTGACCAGCCCGGCGTTGAGGAAGGCAAAAACGCCACATACGCTTTCTTTGGCAGACCCGGATATGAGGAAAAGAAAAAAGAACTTGATGCTAAACCAGCTAAAAAGGATAAATTTATCATTTAACATACAGATGTCCCGAGGGCGGCTGTATGTTATGAGCGGATTTGCGCGGCAAATGTGAAAATAAAGAAAATAAGGCGTTTC
>CAYLJL010000338.1:0-1872 GCA_964384005.1 uncultured Lachnospiraceae bacterium
TTGCGATAGAAAAAGGTTCCAAAAAACTAAAAAAATTTTAAAAATTGATTTGCGTAGAACTTTTCTGTCCGCTCTCTCATTGTTTCGCTGTAGTTATTTATTATTTAATGATTATATTTTAAAATAAACGCCGGTACGGGTTCGACAAACCGTCCGAGTTCCTTAACAGCGTCCTCATAGGTATCCACAAAATTACAGCTGAAACTTCCGTCTTTTTTCGCGCCTCCCGCGAGTTTTTTGCCTGAGGAAAGTTCCATATAAAGAACGTGCTGGGTTCCGCAGCAATAAGTTATTTCGTCAGAATCGCCGATTATTCCCTGTTCTTTAAGAGCGCTTATAACATTTTCATAATGCTCGGTTGTTCTTACTTCTTTGCGGTATATATAAAGAGTATACGGCGGAAGCAGACTCAAATCGAAATCAGTATAAGCCGTGTTAAGATACGCTTTCACATCCTCCTGATTTTCGAGAGCGTTTTCAACGACCACCCAATTCTCATAATCTTTTTTAAGCAGATATTCGGTTGTATCGGTTACGTCGTCGGTACCCGATAAAATCACAACGGCGTAACGGTCGTTATTGGCGATATATCTTACTACATACTCCGGCACATCGTCATATGATTCCGGCGGAACATCTTCTCTGAAGCTGCCTATTGTCATCATAAGCGAGTTATATACTTCTCCGCCGGTTTCAGGATTTGATATAGTTCCGTTGTCTATATTGTATTTAAGCATAATTTCCCTGAACTCATCATCGGGGATAAGCTTTTCTCCGAAGCCGACGCCGCTTATAATATACCCCTCGGTAGTCCTGACCGCCGCGAAAACATCAAGAGATGACTTTTTAAAGGTTTTGTCCACATCCATAGGCTTTATATATAAAATAACGGGATTTTCAACAATGTTCCCGCTGTTTAAGTATCCCGACCTGCTGATATCGGCTGTCGTAACGTCGTTAAGCCTGCCCTCCTCGTCATAATAGGCAAGAAAACCCGCCCATGAAAAAAACTCGACGTCGGATTTTTCATTAGAGTAATATCGCTCACAGGCAATCGCCAGTTTTTTTACTTTTTCATAGAGTTCGTCGGAAGGAGCCGGCAGACTGCCGCTTTCAGGTTCCGTCAGAGACGGGGCGGTTTCCTCAATATTTTCTCCCGTCGTTTCCGCCGCCGTCTCCGTCTCATTGTCAGAAGCATCGCCGCCGCAGCCCGGAAGAAGGCCTATGGAAATTATCCCCGCCAAGGCCGCTAAAGCCCGTTTTTTATTTTTCATCATTGTACTCATCTTCCTTATCCTTTATTGTTTCATAAACATCTTTCAATTCGTTTTTGTGGATATTCAAAATTTCCGCTATTTTTTTCTCAAGTTCAGATATATCGTCGGTATAATCAAAAATTATCTCCCATGTAGGATTATAATAATCTTCTTCCTCTATAATATTTTCGGCGAATTTCTCAAAAATATCCGTGTCATAATAATCAAAAACCGCACAATATTCCCAGTCGGAAACATCTCTGTCCGTGGAGACTTTCAAATGAGTTTTAAGTCTCTCGTTTTCCTCCTGAACAAAAATATTTACAATGAGATTTTCATTTTCAACGAGGGTAAAACTGGCGAGTTCCTTTTCCAGAAAACCTGTTTTTAAATTTTTTTCCATAATTACTATAACAGTATCGTCCATATTTTTCTAATACATCTCCTAAAAAATATCACGGCTCGGCCGTACCGTTTTCACTGCTCCGTAATAAAACCGGCCGCATTTTATTATAATTATATTACTTTAAAAGAATTATTGCAAGTCCATTAACGTATCAATCCACGGTCGTTTCATAAATTAAAAACCGCAGGGCTTTGCCCCGCACCCCACAAG
>CAYLJL010000339.1:0-1861 GCA_964384005.1 uncultured Lachnospiraceae bacterium
CTTTTTGCGATAGAAAAAGGTTCCAAAAAACTAAAAAAATTTTAAAAATTGATTTCCATGGATGATTTAATTCCCCTCTTGAACTGACTAAAAATGTATGATATATTGTTTTGTAAAGGAAATAAAGATAAAATTCAGGAAAGAAGTTTTATATATGAACAAAAAAACCAAGGCGATAATTTTTATTATAACATCTGCTTTCTTTTTTGCGCTGATGAATACCTTTGTTAAATTTTCGGGAGATTTGCCCGCCGTTCAAAAAAGTTTTTTCAGAAACTTCATAGCGCTTATGGCCGCGGCGGGAATTTTAAAAAAGACAGGGTTAGGTTTTAAACCGCAAAGAAAAAATATAAAGCTTTTAATAGTCCGTTCAATAACCGGTACGGTTGGAATTTTAGGGAATTTTTATGCCGTGGGAAAATTAGGGCTTGCCGACGCGTCAATGATTCAAAAATTATCTCCTTTTTTCGCTATAATATTTTCATTTTTATTTTTAAAGGAAAAAGTCAGGTTATATCAGATTTTTTGTGTATTCGGCGCTTTTGCGGGAAGTCTTTTTGTTATAAAGCCGGGAACAAACGTTGATATTTTTCCGGCGCTTATAGGAGTTCTGGGCGCTTGCGGGGCGGGTTCGGCGTATACCGCCGTCAGAGCCTTGGGCAACAAAGGCGAGAAAGGCCCGATAATTGTGTTTTTCTTTTCCTCGTTCTCCTGTGTCGTGACTTTGCCCTATATTCTCTTTAATTATGAGCCTATGAGCCTTTATCAATTATCAATGCTTCTTTTGGCGGGACTTTCGGCGGCGGGAGGTCAATTTTCCGTTACCGCCGCGTACCAGAACGCCCCCGCTAAGGAAATTTCCGTGTTTGACTATTCTCAGGTTATTTTCGCGGCGGCTTTCGGGTTTATATTTATGGGTGAGTTGCCGGATATATACAGTGTACTGGGATATATTATAATTTGCGGGGTATCAATAATTATGTTTTTGAACGGAAAGCGGAAAAATTAATTTTTACTCATAGCATCCTCCGAAAAGGAATAAATTTATATATAAAAAAACGGGAGTGTTTTTATGTCCTTGATTATAGGAATAACTCATTCTTATGAAGACAATTTCGTGAAACTTAACACGGATTATTTAAAAATGATATCTCTTTTCGGCGCGATAAACCTGATTATACCTTATAATGAAAATATTTCGGAAATACTTGATATAACGGACGGTATACTCCTTTCGGGAGGAGGAGATTTAAGCGAGAAACTTCTCTCTGAAAAGCTCAATCCAAAGGCGAGAAATGTTTATCCCGACAGAGATGTTTACGAGGCGGAACTTTGTATGGGCGCTTATAAAAGAAACATTCCCCTTCTTGGGATATGCAGAGGGATACAGGTTATGAACGCGGCTCTTGGCGGGGAAATTTATCAGCATATAGAGGGACATATTTCTGAATACGCCGATTTAAAGGACAATGAGGATACCGTAAAGCACAAAATAAAAATAAATAAAGAAAGTCGGCTTTACGGGATTTTACAATCTGAATATTATGAGGTGAACTCATTTCATCATCAATGTGTTAAAACCACGGCGCGGAATTTTATAATTTCGGCAAAAAGCGAAGATTCGGTAATTGAGGCTATTGAGTGTCCCGATAAAAAATTTTTTATGGGAGTACAGTGGCACCCCGAAAAAAAACCTGACGACAAGCTTTCAAGGGGGATTTTTCAAAGCTTTGTAAACGCTTGTGAACATTTGTAAAAAAATAACAATAAACCGAACAGGAGGCTGTTTTCAGCCTCCTGTTCGGTTTATTAGGATAAATTACGTTTATAAATTAAAATATTTTATAAAGTATAGTTAATG
>CAYLJL010000340.1:0-1857 GCA_964384005.1 uncultured Lachnospiraceae bacterium
GATTGCGCATATTGAGGCTATTCCCAATGAAATGGAAATCGGTACGCCGATTAAAAGCAGTACTATTAAAACTATTGCTATTATTAAGCCTGAAATCAGTGCTGTTTCCAAAAAAATACCTCCTTTATTTTTTTCCTGATTTTATCGCCGATATTGATTCACATATATTTATAAAATTATATATTATCGTTAAAGCTCCGCTTATAGGAACAATACAGTATATATATGACATCGGAACTCCCAAAGAGGCGGTTATCTGTGTTTTTGTAAGCTTTGTTATTGAAAGCCCGCCATATATCATTATTAACGCTGAAAACAACAATATCAGAAGTTCTACAAAAATATTTAATATATGCCATGAGTTTCCTTTGAGTTTGTCGGCAAGATAACCCATTCTCATATGCTCTCTCTTTGAAAATACAAGAGAGGACGCTAAAAGAGCGAGCCATGTGAATGAAAAAGTAAGAAGTTCCTCGGAGATTGTACTCGGAGAATTAAAAATATATCTTGTTATAATTTGATAAGAGCCTATTATTATAAGAAATACGAAGATGATTATACATATAATTTCAAGGGCCTTATTTAAGCTGTATTTGAATTTTTGCAATATTTACATCTCCTTTTCTATTTCGTTTATTCTTTCATACAATGGTTCAAGTTTTGGATTTGCGTTTATTATTTCTTCCTGAAGATTAATAATTTTATTTCGGAAAGGTTCTATATCTGTTTCTATAAATTCCACGCCCATTTCTCTCGCTTGTTCTTTTGCCGCTTCTACCTGAATGTCCCAGTTTTCTCTCTCGACTTTGTTGCAGAGAAGGGCCGCCTCGTCAAATATCTGACGTTCTTCTTCCGGAAGATTATCCAGAAATCTCAGATTTGCTATTAACATATCGGGTACCATCTGATGATGATTATAAGTGTAATATTTTGCTACTTCTCCGTGTTTATTATTTGTAAGAGCAAGCTCGTTGTTTTCGGCGCCGTCGATTACTCCCTGCTGAATCGCGGTATAAACTTCTCCAAAACTCATAGGAGCCGCCGCAGCTCCGAAAGCCGCCATCATTTTTACGTTTGTCGGACTTTGCTGTACTCTTATTTTTTTACCTTTTAAATCTTCCGGCGTTATTATAGGAGTTGTCGCGTAAAAATTTCTTGTCCCGGCGTCAAGCCACGCTACTGTTTCGAATCCGGCGGCTTCTGTGGAGGCGTATATATTGTCGGTGAAATTTTTATCTTCCATTACTTTATGATAAAGCTCAACGCTTTTAAAAAGGTAAGGTATACTGAAAATCTGATATATATCGTCGAAAGTTTCAAGATTTCCCGTACTGGCAACGGCATAATCTATTGCTCCTGTCTGAACAAGTTCTATTGCTTTTACTGACGAACCTAAAAGCTCATTAGGGAAAATCTGAATGTCATATTTATCTCCTAATCTTGATTCTACATATTCCTCAAAGGCGAGAAGTCCTAAATGGTCAGGATGAGTTTCTGATTGTGAATGAGATATCCTTACTATAGTTTTTGAATCTGAAAAAAAATTACAGCCTGTAAAAGATAAAGCGGTCGCTGATAAGGTAATAAATAAAAAAAATTTTTTTATTTTATTTTTGTTTGTAATAATCATAAAATCCTCCTCATAAAAATTTGTTGTTACTTATTATGAGAATTTTTTTTTATTTTATTCTTTTTTTAATTTTAAGAAAGAAAAAACCACTGACTGATTTTTTATTAATCCAAATAAAAAATCAGTCAGTGGTTTTTGAATTTAACAAACGAAAAAGCGGGTGATGGGAATCGAACCCACGTCCTCAGCTTGGAAGGCTGATGTTCTACCATTGAACCACACCCGCG
>CAYLJL010000341.1:0-1842 GCA_964384005.1 uncultured Lachnospiraceae bacterium
TTGATATTTTATGTACGGCAATTAAAGAAATTCTGAAAAATGACGATTATGTAAATATAAGAAAAAGCACACAATTTGTAACTTATGAAAGAGACAGGGAAATAAACGATTATTATTCGGAAATCTGCGACGGAAGAATTATATGGGGCGGGGACAATACAATAAACAGTATGCGGAAATCCCCCATAAAACCCAAAGCGGTTGAGATTGTTTTCGCCGACAGGTATTCTTTCGGGGTAATACAGAGCGAAAAAATATTGTCAATGTCTGAGGAGGAAATCTCAAATCTTGTTCATAATTTTTATAACGATACGTACCTTATGGACCAGAACGCCTGCTCTGCCCCTCATTGTATTTTCTGGCTTGGAAATCAGGCAGAAAAAGCGTCTGAAATTTTCTGGAACGCTGTGAAGAAAACAGAAGATAAATATTCTCTCGAGCCTATAAAATCAGTTGATAAATATACGGATTTATGCCATATCGCTATGGAGCGTGACGATATAGAGGAAATCAGAACATACGGAAATTTTATTTATGTCGCAAAACTTACAGGGGTTCCCGATGATATGGAAAATTTACGGGGAAGGTACGGAATGTTTTTTGAATGCCGCTTAAAAAGTCTTGACGATATTTTAAACTTTGTTACGGAGAAAAGTCAGACAATGATTTATTACGGAACAGACAAAAATGAGTTGAACAATTTTATAAAGAAAAATCACCTGAAAGGTATCGACAGAATTGTTCCTTTCGGAAAAGCTCTGGATATTGGCGTCATCTGGGACGGATATGATATTATACGTTCGCTTTCAAGGGTTATTGACGTCCGATAGCGGGCAGAATATACAGACGGCGGACATATATATATCCGCCGAATGTTTTTTATACAGCAGACCTGTTCGTTCTTTTATTCTTTCGCTGTAATCAGTGTTTCTTTAAGGGGGTATTGAAATGAGTTTTTACGACAGCTTAAAAACGTATAAAAATTATACCGCGTCGGCAGACGAAAACGGAATTTGCGCTACGTACGGCGATATGGAGAGTTTTTGCGGGAATGTGGGAGAAATTATACCAAAAAGAAGTCTCGCGTTTTTATACTGTGAAAATAAGACGGGAAGCGTTCTAAGTTATATCTCCTGTCTTCGTAATTCCGTTGTTGTTCTGCTTTTAAGCGCCTCTATAGAGGAAAATCTGAACAAAGAACTTTTAAAGACATATAAACCGGCATATTTATTTTCTCCCGCGGAAAAAAAGGCGGAGTTTAAAGGCTATTATCCCGTGTATGAGGAATACGGATACTGCGTATTAAAGGCGGATGAAAAGTATGAAACCCACTTATATGAAAACCTTGCCCTGCTTTTAACAACTTCGGGCAGTACCGGAAGCCCCAAACTTGTAAGGCAAAGCTATGAGAATATACAGTCAAACGCCGAGGCCATAGCCGAATATTTAAACCTTGATGAGTCCGAACGGCCGATTAGTACGCTTCCTATGAATTATACTTATGGCTTATCAATTATAAACAGTCATTTTCAAGTGGGCGCGGCGGTATATATGACGGCAAAAAGCATTTTTCAAAAAGAATTCTGGGATTTTTTCAAAAAAAATAAAATTACCTCTTTCGGGGGTGTTCCGTATACCTATGAAATGCTGAAAAAATTACGTTTTTTCAATATGGAACTTCCTTCCCTTAAAACAATGACGCAGGCGGGCGGAAAACTTTCTCCGGAACTGCACAGGCAATTCGCTGAATACGCTCTGAAAAACGGAAAAAAATTTATAGTTATGTACGGACAGACGGAAGCTACCGCGAGAATGGCTTATCTCCCTTATGAAAAATCCCTT
>CAYLJL010000342.1:0-1831 GCA_964384005.1 uncultured Lachnospiraceae bacterium
TGCGCAAAAGTCGGCTTTGCCGCCCGCGTTCTTCGCGGCGCTAATTTAGCGAAAGACGTTTTGCTTTTTAAACGCCGAAAGCGTTAAGAAATATTTAATTAAATAACGTGAGTTCGACAAAAATTTATAGTTAATGGAACCTTTTTCTATCGCAAAAAGGTTCCAGACCTCCCAAAATGCTCTTGGAGCGTAAAAACCTTGAGGCTCTGCCTCAAACTCCGCAAACTTTTTAAAAAAAGTTTGACAAAAACTCTTGTGCGAAACTCCGTTTCGCTGTTATTTTTCATCGAACTCACGTTAAATAATTTTTTTTACGATACTTCTATTGGCATGAAGTTTCGAAAGAAGTCTATTGAACGAGCAAACTTTAATAAAATTTGATATATAAAGAAATTCTTTTGTTTTTTCGCATTAAAAATTTTGCGAATTGTTATAGAGTATACACAATTTGTTAATCGGTTTTTGGCGTGTGACCATAAAATATTTTTCACCAAATTTTAATCGGAACTGTTTTAATCTATTGATTTTATAACTTCTATTGCTTTTTGCAGCTGTTTATCATCTTCCATAGGAGGAAGTTCAATCATACTATCATCGTAATTATTATTTTTTACTTCATAGTCAGGTTCTATTCCTTCTCCGTGGATACAAATTCCGTTTGGTGTATAATATTTTGCTATTGTAACCTTTATACCGCTTCCATCACTTAATTTGAATGTATTTTGTACTACTCCCTTTCCAAAAGTTTTTTCACCTACGAGTTTCCCGACGCCAAAATCTTTTACCGCGCCGGTCAATACTTCGGATGCGCTTGCGCTATTTCCGTTTATGAGTATTACAAGAGGCATATTTATACAATTTTCATCGGAATATTCATAACTTTTATTTCCATATTTATCTTCTATATATGTTATTGTGCCTTTTGGAACAAGTGTGTCTGTTATTTTTACAACCGTATCCAATAGTCCGCCGGGGTTGTTTCTTAAATCAATTATAAGCCGTTTCATTCCTTGTTCCTTTAAGTTGTTAAACGCGTTTGTATACTGCGAATATGTAACTCTGTCAAATTCACTTATCTTTATATAACCTATTTCATTTTCTAAAAGTTCTCCGCTTACAGTTGGAATATCAATGCTTTTTCGTGTAACCTCTGTCTCAAAAGTTTTATTTTCGCTTTCTCTGAAAATTGTTAAATTTATTTTTGTATCTTCGGCGCCTCTGATTGCGTTTATGGCTTCTGTATAATTATTTTGGTCTACAGAAGTATTTTTTACTTTTATTATTTTATCTCCGACTTGTATACCTGATGAAGCGGCGTCGCTTCCCTCGAAGATAGACACTATTTTTATTTTGTTATCTTTTGAATCTATTGTTGTTGAGACGCCTATACCAACATAAGAACCTTCAGACTGTTTCATAAATTCCTCAAAGGTTTCTTTATTCATATAATAAGAGTATCTGTCTTCAAGTCCACTTACGTAGCCGAGATACATATAATCTTTGAGTTTTTCCTCGTCAATTTCACCTGAAAAATTTTTATCAATAACTTGTTGTATTTCAGCAAGCTTTTTTTGTCCCATATCATCTGTAAAAGTTCTTATCATTAAATTTAGTAACAGGACTATTATTATTCCTACTAAAACGCCGTTTAAAAATTTTTTGTCAATTTTCAAAATTTTCGCCTTCTTATAAATTTATTTATACTTTTATTATATTTAAGTAATTATAGATTAATTAATCTTTTATGGCTTGAATCAAAATTTTATGTTTTTCAGTACAAAAATAAATTTTTTATAAGTTGTTTATATATTTATCATAAGTCAGGGAAAAG
>CAYLJL010000343.1:0-1824 GCA_964384005.1 uncultured Lachnospiraceae bacterium
TAATTCCCGCCTTTTTCTGTCCGATAAAAGTTGCTACATTAACGGCGATAACTCCCGGGGTGCATTGTCCGACAACATAATAATCCATAATTTCCTCATCTGTTGTCCATCCTTTTTTTCTCACTACCTCTCTCTGTAAAACAGGAACCATAGCATAACCGCCGCCAAAGGTGCATACGCCTATTTTCATAAAAGTAAGAAATATTTCTCCGAACATTTTAAACATAACCGCAAAACTCCCTGAAGCAAAATGATTTTTCAGGAAAATGCCGCATAAAACATAATAAAAAATAATTTTTATTTCTATAGCAATTCACAAAATCCTTAATATGAACCAATAAAAGAATTCCTTTATATATCAGATTTTATTAAAAATTGCTTGTTCATTCTTTTATTGATTAGCTATAAATTATGCAGCATTTCCTCGGATAACTATGAATTATTTTAAAGAGATATATTTTCTAAGAATATCATCAAAAGTATCTCTTTCTCTTGTAAGTACAACTTCTCCGGTCTCACGTATAAAAACCTCGGCCGGTCTTAACCTGTTGTTGTAATTCGACGACATAGAATGACCATAAGCGCCAGCGTCAAGAATTCCCAATAAATCGCCCTCTTGAACGTCAGGGAGCACTCTATCCTTAGCTATAATATCCCCGCTTTCGCAGATATTTCCGACAACGGTAACAGGTTCCTCTTTTTCAGATATAACGTCTGATTTTCTGTATACTTCAATGTCATGATAAGAATCATACATAACAGGCCTTGCGATAACATTAAATCCTATGTCCGTACCGGCGAATTTATTGGGGCCGTTATATTTTACCGCGTGTACAGTACCTAAAATCAATCCGCTTTCTGCTGAAATATATCTTCCCGGTTCAACCTTAAATGTAATCCGCTTCCCATATTCTTTAGCAAAATCTTCAAATACCTTATCTAATTTCTCACCTAACTCTTTAATATCAAGTCTCGGCTGGTCCTCCGACTTTTTGTAAGGTATTCCAAAGCCGCCGCCAAGGTCGACAAATTCCAAATCATCAAACTGCTTTGCGATTTCAAGAATAGCTTTAACTCCATTAACATAAGTTTCGCCCTCCATAAATAAAGAACCTATATGCTGATTTATACCGGCAAGAGTAAGATTATATTTTTTAATAATTTCCTTAAATTCAGGAATATATTCAGGATTAATGGCAAACTTTGTTTTCTTTCCGGCGGTAACCACCTTTTCATGATGTCCCGCGCCTATTCCGCCGTTAAAACGAGCTGAAATCTTTCCTCCGGGATTAAGCCTTCCGTATTGTTCAAGCTGTGAAAGAGAATCAACGCTTATAAGGATATTATGTTTAATGGCAAACCTCATTTCTTCCTCAGAAACATTATTGCTTATATAAAAAATCTGTTCCGGTTTAAATCCCGCTTTAAGCTCCGCCGTGATTTCGCCGGGCGACATCGCGTCAACATTAAGACCTTCCTCTTGCACAATTTCAAGGAAAGCGAGATTGCTGTTTGCCTTAGCGGAATAATTAACCGAAAATTCCGGATAAGAAACAAGACTTTTAATTTCACGGCATCTTTGGCGTAAAATTCGTTCATTGTAGACGTAAAGAGGACTTCCGTACTTTTCAACTAATTCGTAAGGGTCAAGTCCTTGAAAAAAATCAATCGAATCTGTAACTTTGCTTTTAATTTTCTGCATAATTAAGTTTCCTTTCATCTTTAAATGTATATAATAAAAAAGCTGAAGAAACGTTATTACTACAATTCGTTTCTAAAATTATAAAATAAGCTTTATCAATAATATAACAAAATATAAAAAAA
>CAYLJL010000344.1:0-1777 GCA_964384005.1 uncultured Lachnospiraceae bacterium
TCAAAAGATTTTGACGCGGAAAACAGATGCTATATTAATTATGAGATAACGCCACAGTTTATTGAAGGTAATTTTTTGAGGGAATACGTCGGGTTTGACGAAAATACATTTGTTAAAATAAATGTTTCCGTACTTCCTAAAATTGTTGTCGGTTTATCACAGGAAATTTATGAGTATGAAGATTTTGGAAGCGTTATTATTGAAAATAACTGCGATAAGGATTTAGTTTTTGAGTTAAGCGCAAAAGATAATTTTATAGAATTTGAGTCGAAGCATTATGTTATATCAGGCAAGGATAAGGTATTCTTTAAAATAAAACGGTCTAAGATGCGGAATTTTATCGATAAAATGACTTTTAATAAAAAATTATATACTGAAAGTGAAATTTATGTAAAAACTGTTTTTAATAATGAGATTATTACGAAGACGAAAAAAATTGTTTTGGGAAGTTCTGTTTTTTAGAAATATATTTTAATTTGAAAAATGATTTTTTGTACTATTAACTTGGTGTTTTTCTAAACTTTGTTAATAATTTTTGACTTTGAACTCAGTTTTTTTGTGGTTTTATGGAGCTGGAGTAAATTTATATGAAAGTACTTGATGATATAATAAAAAAATGTGAAAAAGTACACAAAAAGAGAAATGATTATTTTTCAGTGATAACTTTGATTTCAAGACTTTATATCCGATTTCTTGAAACAGGGTCTTTCGGTTATGCGGATAATGCTTTTTTTATTTCTGTAAAAAGCTTAAAAAACAGTATGCAGAATATTGTATACGCTTTATCGGCGGCTTTTTTTGAAATGGAAACGGGAAGAAACGGGGCGGCGTATAAGCGAATTTCCGTATGTGAGAATTATAAGGGATATTTAAAAAGCAGTCAGCCGGAAATCTGCGCTTTTTATCTATATATTAAAGCCTTGCTTATGTTCAGGCAGAAGGAGACAAGAAGCAGTATTAAGATTTACCGAGAGATTGTCAGCCTTTGGGAGCAGAACAGAAGTTTAAACTCAATCCTTCTTTTGTCTGTGGCTCTCGATATAGAGTATGATAATTTTGGAGGCGCTAAAAAAAGACTTGAGGATTATATTGATAATAATAACGGAAATTATTTGTTCTATATATGTCTTTTTAAGTATTTCAGCAGTAAAAACAAAAGTATTTACTGTACCTCTAAATTATTGTACACTTTTTTGAAATGGGGTGTATCCCATGGGATTAATCTTCAGAATGTCATAGATTTACATTCAAATAAATTATATGATATTTTTTTAAGGAACAGGAGTCTTTGTGTTAAGCTTTATGATATTTATGAAAATGAGGAACTTTTAAAGCAAATCTGTATGTATTACATAGAAAAAAATGATTTTTCAGAAGAAGCTTTTGAGTATTACAGACTTGCGGTAAACAGACAGCTTTTTATTCCCGGAATTAATAATTTTTTTATAAGAAGTTCTTTTTATAATAATAAAACGGATTTTGGAATTTATCCTTTAAAAACTTTTTTGCGTTTTGGAGATATGAAAGATGACATAGAGCCTTATATTTATTATCTTATTTTAAGCAACAAGAAATTTTCAGAGATTTTAAAGGATAATTTTTATAATATTGTCAGATTTGGAGCAGAGGCTGTTAAAAAAAAATTAAGCGGAAAGTATTATGATGAGATATATAGATTTATTATTGAAAACAAAGATAAATTTGACATTCGGAATGATTACATAAAAGAAATGATGGACATTCTTTTTCCACAACTGTTTTTATGTGAAGTAAGATT
>CAYLJL010000345.1:0-1770 GCA_964384005.1 uncultured Lachnospiraceae bacterium
AAGGAACAAATGTTTTTGACTTTACAAAATTTAATTCAAAAATTGCCTATGTATTGGATTTAAGCGGAGAAAACGGAACGGCGGCATTGCGGGCTCCGACACTTATTTCATTTGAAGCTGAAGTCATTGGAAAAGCCGCTCACGCTGGGTTTTCTCCGGAAAAAGGAATAAATTCCATAGCCATAATGTCAGAGGCTGTTTTTAATATACGGCAGGGAAGAATCGACGATGAATCTACATTGAATATAGGTACAATTTATGGAGGTACATCTACAAATATTGTGTCCGAAAACTGTATTGTAAAAGGCGAGGTAAGAAGTTACAGTCATAATAGGTCGTTAAAAATAATTGAAAATATAAAAAGCAGATTCGGCAAAATCTGTAAAAAATATGGCGCCGATTTAAAGTTTAATTATAACATTAATCTTACCGCATACAATATATCTGAAAAAAGCGAAGTTGTCAGAAGATATGAAGACGCTTGTAAAATTCTTGGAATAAGCACTAACTATATCTCAACTTTTGGAGGAAGCGACAATAATAATTTTGTTAAAAACGGTATTGAAGGCATAGTTATCGCGTGTGGGTATAATAATGCTCACACAAACAGTGAATATACCGCTTTGTCAGAACTTGAGAAAACCGCCGCTATAGTTTTAAAACTGATGACAATGTGAGGTGATACAAATGAAAAGTCCATTAAATTATCAGTCTACAGAGTATGACTGTGGGCCAACAACTTTAATGAACGCTATAAGTTATCTTTATAACAGAGAGGAAATTCCGCCTGAAATAATTAAATCAATAATGCTTTATTGTCTCGACGGCTTTAATAAAAAAGGTGAAGCCGGTAAAAGCGGTACAACGGCTATGGCTATGAGTTTTCTGTCAAGCTGGTTTAATCAGTACGGCAAGATAAAAAAATTTCCTATTGAGACTGAATTTCTAAGTCCGGAAGATGTTTACATATCAAGAGACAGTAAAATAGGAGTCTGCTTACAGCAAGGTGGAGCTGTTGTTTCAAGGGTAATGCTTGGTTGCTGGCATTATGTACTTTTAACAGGTATTGATGATGAATATATGTATTTATTTGACCCATACTACAGAAAAAATCCCTTTAAAGAGGAAGGCGTATATATTATAAAGGATAAGCCGTTAAAAATGAACAGAAAAGTGAAAATTTCTATTGTAAACGGAACAGGTAAGGATAATTACGCCTTGGGTAAAAAAGAAACAAGAGAAAGTCTTTTGCTTTTTAATATAAATACAAGAAAAACAATGGATAGTATAGAATATTTTATATAAGCCGGGGTTCGACCGGACTTATATGAATAGTCAGCGGTTTTCTGTATAGAAAATGTATATATTTTATATATTACTTAAACTTTAGAAAATATCCTGTAAATTGCGCTGTATTTCCTTTATGTGAATAAACCGTGTTATAGACCTGAAGTCTTTGACATGGTTTATTTTTGCGTTTCTTACAAATGAGATAGATTTTGCTTACATTTTATTGGCACACTAAAATTTTATAGAATTATTTACATATTATGAGGTTGACAAAAAAGAGCAATTCTGATATAATCATACTTAATCTATGTAAATACTATGTTTTGCTGTTAAAAATTCAGGGAGGTTATGAAATTGAAAAAAATTATAACAGAAAATGCGCCGAAGGCTATAGGGCCATATTCTCAGGCGGTTATGGCGGGAAATTTTTTGTTTACTTCGGGACAAATTGCGCTTTTACCGGAAAATGGCAGTGTGGCA
>CAYLJL010000346.1:0-1769 GCA_964384005.1 uncultured Lachnospiraceae bacterium
ACTTCCGCCCTTGTAATAGGTTCAACGGGATTAAGTCTTTTTTTATCGTTCCCCTGAATTACACCCATATAAATCAAGTCGGCCATATATTCTCTCGCATAAGGGGAAACAAAATCCCCGTCTACAAATCCGTCAAGCAGACTCAAATCACTTTTCTGAAGCTTTCCGGCCTTTTCAAGGATTCTGGCGAGAATAGCGGCGACTTCCTGCCTTGTAATATTTTCCTTGGGTTTAAACTCATCACCGCTGATTCCGCTGGCAAGTCCATACCTTGTTATAACGCCGACAGCCTCCGCGTAATAAGCCGTATTGTCCACGTCGGTGTAAACATCTAACTTAGGTTCGCCCTCAATTCCCGTGAAACGTTTTACAATCACCATAAAATCGCCTCTTGTAATATTATTGGCAGGCATAAAAGTTCTCCAGCCAATACCCTTAATAATTCCCAGAGAAGATAAAAAGTTCACGGTATCAACCGCCCATGGATAGTTTGCCATATCTCTGAATTCAATAGGTTCCAACACAGCAGTCGGAACATTCAGCTCAAAATCGGGATATTCTTCCCTGTCAGCTGAGTTTTCATTATCAGCGGCGGAAGTATTTTCCATCGCATCTGTTTCTTCCGTTTCTATTTTCATATTTTTCAAATTAGAAATTTTTCCGCGGTTTTCTGTCGACTCCTCACTTTTCGAAACAGTCTGAGAAGAAGCATCTCCCGCCGTCACAATAAAATTTTTAACATAAACGGGGATTTTAACGTCTTCCGAATCCGATAAAATAAAATCGTTAAATCCGCTTAAATCAATCATAGACCGACCGTCTCCGACAGCTTTAAAAACTACGGTAAACAAAAGCCCGTCTCCGGTGGTTTCCGCAAGTTCGCCGGAACCGCTCATACAAAAACCGGTAACATAGAAATTATTTTCCTTCTTACTTTTAACGGCATTTTCAATACCGGTATTCTCGACAGCCTTGTTTTTAACCTTAGAATTGTAAGAATACTCCACCTGACACTTATCCGATGAAGCGGAAACAGGCTCAATAACTGTTCCGTCATACTCTACCTTAAACCCATAGGAAGAAAAACCCGGATTATTTAAAATCTCAAAATCAACAGAAAAAGTATCGCCTATTTTAAAATTATCCTTTTCGGATTTAACAATAATCTGAGCGGCGCCTTTAGGAATAGTCGAAACAACATTTTTGCTGTAATTTTCATTATATAAAATTGTACTTCCTGTTCCGGCAAAAATATTTGATGATAATGATAAAACTAAAATACCCGCCAAAAACATGGAGAAACTTTTTTTAATACCGGGCATATTTAAACCTCCTTGTCAAATTTTAAAGCCTGGGGGAAACACTGATTTAATGATATCAAAAATAATTTTTATGGCAAGTCGCAGAAGCTTCAGAGCGAAACAATAAAAGAATTCCTTTAATATATCAGATTTTTCTGAATTTTTTTCTGTTCATTCTTTTATTGTTCCGCCGTAAATTAATCAGTATTTCCCTGAAGAAAAGACAAAATTTCCATCGTATTTATTTCAGTATATCATAAATTTTATCAATAACGACAGCCATTTCCGCGCGATTGATAAAGCCTTTCGGATTAAGATTTCCTTTGTCATCACCGCTTAAAATTCCCATACCGACTAAATCGGCCATAGCCGAAAGAGCGTAATCCGAAACCGCGTCCTTGTCGTTAAAGGAATTTAATACGGAAGCGTCCGCCTTTTGGAGTTTTCCTGTTTTTTCAAGAATTCTTG
>CAYLJL010000347.1:0-1758 GCA_964384005.1 uncultured Lachnospiraceae bacterium
AGCAAGTCGCAAAATCTTTAGTGTGAAACAACAAAAGAATTTCCTTAATATATCAGGGTTTATTAAAACTTTTCTGTTCATTCTTTTAATGTTTCGCTATAGTAATTTAGAAACAGGTCTTATTATTGAAGTGTGTACAATGTTTTAAAAAATTAAAAATTTTTACTTTTAATTTGCTATGTTTTGGTGTATAATTAAAATGATGAGTTATTTATTAACTTTTTTCAGAGGGCGGTTGGAAGATGTATGTAATTATAAAGAGGTAAGCGGGTACTCTCTAAGGGGATATAATTATGAATCATACAACAGACGAAATAGAAAATTTTCTTAAAAGTGTACCTATATCAGATGTTATTAATGAACTGGACAAATTCAGGCAGGATGAAAGAAAAAGCGTTAAGAAGATTGTTGAGAGGTACGAAAAAAAGTATTATAAATTTTCAGCTGAAATGAAAAGACTTGAAACTATTTCATATTATGAAAAAAAGTATTATGAAAAAGGCATAAAATTTATTGCCGGAATTGATGAGGTCGGAAGAGGGCCTCTCGCGGGTCCTGTCACCGCGGCGGCAGTTATTTTGCCGAAAGATTGCCGTATTATCGGAGTAGACGATTCAAAAAAATTATCCGCTAAAAAAAGAAAAGAATTGTTTCTGGAAATAAAAGAGAATGCTTTGGCTATTGGAATCGGTATGGTTTCAAATATTGTTATTGATGAAATAAATATTTTGCGGGCTACATATGAGGCTATGAGAATTGCTGTCTCAAAATTAGAAATTGTTCCTGAACAACTCCTTGTCGATGCTGTTACTATCCCAGAAATTGATATTCCTCAGGAGGGAATTGTTAAGGGAGATTCTAAAAGTATTAGTATTGCGGCTGCGAGCATTATCGCTAAGGTTACGAGAGATGAGCTGATGGAAAAATACGGCGAAGTCTATAACGGATATTTTTTTGAGAAAAATAAAGGTTATGGTTCTAAGGAACATATAGACGCCATAAAACGTAAAGGACTTTCTCCTGTTCACAGAAAAAGCTTTACGAAAAATTTTGTCTGACGCTTTGTTTTTTTGATGGGATTGATTATGTGAAAATTAATAATGATAATCTTTTAGGAAATATTGTAGAAAGTAAATATAATGCCGCTGTTTCCGATATGTCAAAATCTCTTATGCAGATGAAATCGGGAGATGTTTTTAACGGAACGGTTATTGATATTAAACAAAATTCAGTGACTTTACAACTTGATAATGACGCTGTTATTAACGCTAAATCTTTGATTAATCCTGACTTGCGAATCGGTGAAAAGGCGGCTTTTACTGTTAAAGAAAGTAATGGCGGGCAGATTTTTGTTGAGATTTCAAAAACCGAGGAGGGAACTTCAGATTTTATAAAGGAGCTGCTTAATAATGCGGAAATGCCGGTTACAAAAGAAAATATTGAGCTTGTTAAGTTTTTGATTGATAATAATATGCCTGTCGATAAAAAGACTATTTCAGATGCTTTGTACTTTAAATATGCCAATGAAATGACGGAGAATAATACGGGGAAAAACTTAACGGAAAATGATTTGAAAAATGATTTTTTAGTGAAAGATGTCGGAAATTCGGGTTTAAGTGAATCTTTGGGAGAAAACACTGTAAACAAAAGCAATATTTTGGAAAAAGTATTATTTCTTCTTAAAGAAGATATGCCTGCCGGAAAAGTTTCTGTTGACACTTTGAACAGGCTTATTGATAATCATACCGGTCTTAAATC
>CAYLJL010000348.1:0-1739 GCA_964384005.1 uncultured Lachnospiraceae bacterium
ACTCTTGTGCGAAACTCCGTTTCGCTGTTATTTTTCATCGAACTCACGTTAAATATGAAGTTTCTAAAGAAGTCTTTTTTCAAATTGATGGACTATGCTATCTGAAGAAGTCATATTTTTCCGGAATTTTAATTTTTACGACAGCTTGCGACTGTATTTTTATTAAATTTATTAAAAATATATTGCAAAATAATTTATAATCTGATATAATTTTATAAGTTTTTAAAATACACCGGTTCAGCTGATTGACTATATATAACCAATGCGCGCAATTGCGGCGGGAAATGGTTTTGTTTTAATCTGACATTTCTTTTAGTTTCTATAAAGGTATGAAAAAATATGAGCGAAAATGATGTAAAAACAGGCGGCGACAGCAACAAGAAAAATAAATTTATAAAAAAATATTGTATCCTTCTCGGTATTATTATGGCGGGGTTTGTTATTCTTTTCGGTCTGGGAGTCGGCGTTTACATAGTTATAGATGAAAGCACAGTCCGCTACAGTGTGAGCAATCAGGACAAGGACTGGGAAAGAGCCGTTAATATTTCCGAGGCCGAAAATGACGACGAGGAAGATGATGAGCTTCCTGTTCCTTTAAGAACTAATTTCCTTCTTATAGGCCGTGATAAAATAGCCGGTCTTACCGACACTATTATTGTCGGTACTTTTAAGGCGGATACAGGCGAAATTGCCATGATTTCTATTCCGAGAGATTTATATACTACCCTTGAAAGAGACAAAATAAACGAACTTAAAGAATCAGACAGATATCCCCCGAGTTATTTCAAGATAAATTCTCTTTATAATTATGTCGGCGGCGGAGAGCGGGGTATTCAGTACCTTAAAGACGAAGTCTCCGACATTATCGGCGCTGATATCGATTATTATATAATGATAGATACGGAGGGTTTCCGCGCCGTGGTGGACGCTGTGGGAGGCATTGACTTTGAGGTCCCCGAAGGAGGTCTTTATTACAGCGACCCCGGTCAGGATTTATATATAAACTTAAAAGGCGGTATGCAGCACCTTAACGGCAGACAGGCCGAGGGGCTCGTACGTTTCAGACACGGATACGCTTCTCAGGATATTCAGAGAATGGAAGTTCAGCAGGATTTTCTTAAAGTTTTTCTGAAAACCGTTTTGGACAGCGAAAATCTTAAAAATAATCTTTCAGGACTCGCCGGCGATTTTATGCAGTATGTGGAGACGGATATTACTTTGGGCGATATTGCCAAATATGTGCCTTTTATCGCAAAGGTTGACCCTGATAATGTAAAATCAACGGTACTTCCGTCATACCATAAGTCTTCTGTCAGCAGTTCATATTATTTTGATGTGGACGAGGAAGAAGCCAAAAAGGTTATTGACGAGTATTTCTTCGGAATAGTCGGAGATGACGGGGAAGAAACCTCAGAAACAGATGAGGACGATTGGAACGAGTAGCATAAAACTTTTTTGAGAATTAAAAGCCAAACAGCGTACCTCCCGGCACGCTGTTTGGCTTTTAATGGGAGTTTGAAAACAACTTCCCTCTTATTAAATATGCGGATGATGGGACTTGAACCCACAAGAGGATACCCTCACAGGAATCTGAATCCTGCACGTCTGCCATTCCGTCACATCCGCCTGCTTTATTAAGCATATAATAAATATTAAATATTGTCAAGTCAAAATTATTTTTATTCACGGAAATCAATTTTTGAAATTTTTAGTTTTTTTTGGAACCTTTTTCTATCGCA
>CAYLJL010000349.1:0-1736 GCA_964384005.1 uncultured Lachnospiraceae bacterium
ACAAGGAATACTCTCAATCATATATGTATATATTTTAAATATATTTTTTAATATAAATTTTTCGGAAAGCACCCTGACGTTTAAAATACAAATCGGTTCACCTTTAAATATATTAACCGGTTCCTCAATAAATTTTTTACTTATAACATTTTTAATTTTTGTACTGTCAATAATTGTTTACATATTCAATCTATTGAAAAAGCATTGAAGCGTATCTGGAAACTAAGCAGCACGGAAAAATCACAAAAAAGCAGAACAAACCAAAAGCGTGTTTATTTTTTATAATTTTTCATATATTTCCTTGATTATGTTGTGATAATTCTTTTTCTGAACTGTAAAAAAATAACTTTACCGTTCGCTTGTATATAGCAAGCGCGCAAAGTTATTTTTTACAGTCAATTAATTTCTCAATATAAAGGATATTTTAAAACTAATTTTTCGACTCTTGCCTTAGCCTCCGCCTTGTTTCCCTCAAAATCCTTGATAACAAGACCAATAATATCAGCGATTTCAGTCATATCTTCCTCAATCATGCCCCTTGACGTAACAGCTGGAGTACCGAGTCTTATACCGCTTGTAACAAAAGGTTTCTGTGGGTCAAAAGGAATAGCGTTTTTGTTGCAGGTAATGCACACCTCGTCAAGTCTTTTTTCAGCTTCTTTTCCCGTAATATTCATACTCTGTAAATCTACAAGCATAAGGTGATTATCCGTTCCGCCGGAAACAATATCAAATCCGTTACTGACAAGTCCTTCCGCAAGAACCTTGGCGTTTTTAACAACTTGCTTAGCGTATTGTTTGAATTCATCTGAGAGAGCCTCTTTAAAACAAACGGCTTTTGCGGCGATAACGTGCATTAAAGGCCCGCCTTGAATACCGGGGAAAATAGCCTTGTCAATAAGCTTGGCGTTTTCCTCTTTGCAGAGTATAAGACCGCCTCTCGGGCCTCTTAAAGTCTTATGAGTCGTAGTAGTAACAAAATCGGCATAAGGAACAGGATTAGGATGAAGTCCGGCTGCCACAAGTCCGGCTATATGTGCCATATCAACCATAAGATAAGCGCCGACCTCTTTAGCGACGTCACTAAACTTCTCAAAATCAATAATCCGTGAATAAGCGCTTGCTCCCGCGACAATAAGTTTAGGTTTATGTTCAAGAGCAAGACGTCTTACCTCGTCATAATCAATTTTACCTGTTTCTTTTTCAACGCCGTAGGGAATAATGTTGTACTGTTTTCCCGACATATTGACAGGACTTCCATGGGTAAGATGTCCCCCATGTGCAAGATTCATACCCATAACGGTATCGCCCGGTTTAAGTACGGCGAAAAACACAGCCATATTAGCCTGCGCTCCCGAATGAGGCTGAACATTCGCGTGTTCGGCGCCAAAAAGCTTTTTTGCTCTTTCTATGGCGAGGTTTTCAGCGATATCAACCTTCTCACAGCCTCCGTAATATCTTTTTCCGGGATATCCCTCGGCATATTTGTTTGTCATAGGAGAACCCATAGCCGCCATTACCGCTTTTGAAACAAAATTTTCAGATGCGATAAGCTCAATATTGCTTCTTTGCCTTTCAAGTTCCCGTTCAATGGCGCTTTTAATTTCAGGGTCAACAGCATTTAATTCGTTCAAATCAAACATTAAAAAATCCTCCATATAATAAATTAATAATAAAATAACAATTTAAGGAAACGATGTTAAAACACCGTTTCCTTAAATCATTAACACATATTT
>CAYLJL010000350.1:0-1734 GCA_964384005.1 uncultured Lachnospiraceae bacterium
AGAATAATCGTCTGTTTTCCGATTTCGCTTGAGGGGTCCTCGTTTTCTATAAGAAGCTGAAAATAAGTATCAACGCCGTCTCTGATATAAGTGTCAATCATCTTTCTGAATAAAGAAGTTGCATAATACATAGTCATAGTTCCCGTACCCTTCCAGCCGTTGGCCTTGTGCTTTGTTCCGGTCTGCCCAAGCACCTTGATTTCGCTTTTTTTCTTTTCGACCTTCGCCCTTATATTTTTAACATAAATCATATCCTCAATACTGGAGCCGATAGTAGCGACACATCTGCCCGCCGCTCCGTTAATAGCGTCCCACGCCTTTAAAGTTGCCATAAAAAAACCTCCTTAATATTTTTGGTACTATAGTCAACAAACTACGGCAAAACAATAAAATAATGCGGTTGAGAAAGCATAAAAACCTGATATATTCAACAATTATTTTGTTGTTTTGCCATAAGAATTCTGCATATTGCCATAAAAAACAATCAAATTCATAGATTTTATTATTCCACAACGCAAGTCATATACAGTGTTTCCATCGCGCCTATGGGAGTAATATATTCGTTTACAATAACGTCGCCCTTTTCGTCTCCCTGAGCGACGGTAATATTTTCGGGGATAAAATCCTCAATAGCGCCGATAGCCATAAGTTTCTGATGATAATTTACAAGTTCGGTTTTAAAAATATCTCTGCCTATGGAATTATTCTGGCACTTGCCTAAATAATACTCGTTAAAAATTCTGGCGGTATCGTTTGCCACTGAGTCAAGAACCCTTATAATCTGATTATTTGAGAAATCCCTGTTTTTATCGGAGGAAAAAGAAACAAAACTGTTTATGTCTTTAAGAACCCTTACAGAGTCCCTGTCCCCATAAAAAATAAATTTACCTTTTCCGATAGCGTCTTTAAGCTGAGACTTTTTGTAATTTGTCAAAGGTTCAAGTTCCCCGTCATAGGCTTTATTTGTAAGACTTTCGTTGACGTCCGCGCCGGAAATCATACCGCCTGTCCAGTAAATCAGGGAATTCTCATCAAAACCGTAAAGAGGAAGACAGCTTGCGGAAAGATTTATAACGCCCTCGAAATCAGCGTCAAAATCATTTAATACGCAGGTAATTTTGTAACCCTCGTCATCTCTTAAACGTTTTGTAAACTGAGCGAAAAGACCTTTGGTAACATTGTCGTTTCCCGGATAAATTACCGTTGTAAAATCCTCCGCCTCTAAAGCGTTGAGGAAGTCGGAATAACCCTCTCCCGATGAAACCCCGTTGGCGCCGTCTTTAAGAACGATTCCGGCGTCAGGGGAAAGTTTTCCGCCGCCCGAAAATGATACGAAATCGTTGTCAATAAGTTCCTCAGCTGTGGAAGCATATTGAGAATCCTTTAAAGTCCCCTCCAAATAAGTTTCAACAATAAAATCATCGCCGTCGGGGTTATCGGAAATAACAACAGTAATGTCGTTTCCCCGTTCCCCCTCAAAGAGGGCGGTAACCGTCAGGGAACTGCTTGTCCCCGAGGCCTTTTTGCCTCCGCCCATTCTGAAAAGCTTAACTGTTTTAGCGCCTTTAAAAGCCTCTCGTAAAGGGAGCATACAATTTTCTGAATATTCGTGGCCTAAAATTTTAACACATTCGGTCTGAAAACTTTCAGAGTCAATCTCAATAATCTCGCCGACCTTTCCGAAATCGCCGTACCACGGCATAGCCAGTATACCTCTTTCGCCGATAGTTCCGA
>CAYLJL010000351.1:0-1731 GCA_964384005.1 uncultured Lachnospiraceae bacterium
GGAGGCATTATTGCGACTTTAGGGCTTGTTTTTCCGTCTTATATAATTATTTGTGTGATAGCCGCTTTTTTACGGGAATTTTCTGAAATAAGTTATGTTCAAAGCGCTTTCGCGGGAGTGAGAATTGCCGTGTGCGCTTTAGTTATTCATACGGTTGCAGGAATGATAAAAAAAAGTGTCAAAGACGCTTTGACTTTTTTTATTCTTACAGGTACTTTTGTCGCTGTCGCTCTCTTTAGTTTATCGCCTGTTATTATCGTTTTATCTGTTTCCGCTATCGGTTTAATTTTGGGAAAAGGAGAGACTGACAAGTGACTTTATTTTACCTTTTTATTGAATTTGTTAAAACAGGACTTTTTGCTGTCGGAGGGGGCCTTGCTACAATCCCTTTCCTGAAAGAAATCGCTCTGAAACATAATTGGTTTAATGTTGACGAACTTACCGATATGATTGCTGTAGCTGAGTCGACTCCGGGACCTATAGGTATTAATATGTCGACTTATTCCGGATTTAAGGCGGACGGTTTTATTGGCGCCGCCGTCGCTACAATAAGTATTATTATTCCGCCTGTTATCATAATTTTAATTATTTCGAAAGTTCTTCAAAAGTTTAAAACAAATAAGTATGTAAATAAAATATTTTCGGCGCTTCGTCCGGCGTCGTCCGGTCTTATTTTAGGCGCTATGGCAGATATTTTTATAATGTCTTTTTTTTACAGTGATAAGTTTACTGATTTTAGTTTAAGTGTTCAGAATATATTTGAAATAATTAATTTAAAAAGTGTTTTATTTTTTATGGCTGCTTATATAGGGGTTTTAAAATTAAAAAAGCTTCATCCCATTGTTTTTATTGCAGGCGGGGCTGTTTTTGGAATAGTTCTTGGGTTGTAGTGTGATTTGCTGTATTTGCGGATATATTATATTTTGCATATTGACAAATTTGCTGTAAAATGATAGAATTTTAAAAATGCGTTAAGTAAGAAGAAATATCTTGGAAAAGCAGGAAGGAGAAGTTGTTCATGTTAAATATTAACGTTAAAAAATTAAGCTGCTGCGTTTTACATAGTGATTATTTTCCTTCCGATTTGTTTTTTATATTTGTACGGACAATGGAAAGAGTGTTTTATTATCACCCTTTTTATTGTCTTTTTTATTGTACAAACAAATATTACGGTGTTTGATAGGCTGTATAAAATCTGCTTTGAGCTGCGCAAACCGTATAAATTTATCAAAGCAAAGAAAGCTTAATGCGGATATGGCAGCTTCGGAAGCATATACTGAATAAAGTGCGTGTCTTAAAGAAAAAATATTTAGGAACTGTTAAAAGATAACTTTGTAAAAAAGGTTATTTATTACCGCTTCCTTATAAAAGCGAGGTATTGATATGTTTAACAGAAAAGACCTTCTTGGATTGAGAGATTTAAGCGAAGATGAGATTATGACTATTCTTGAAACGGCTAAATCTATGAAAGAAAAAATTGACGACCCTTCTAAACGGGATAATGAACTGAAAAACGCGAGTCTTGTCACTTTGTTTTATGAAAACAGTACCCGTACTAAAATGTCTTTTATGCTGGCAGGAGAATATCTTGGCGCTGTTGTTAAGGATTTAGGCGTCGCGACAAGCAGCGTCAATAAAGGAGAAAGCCTTATTGATACGGGACTTAATTTAGACCAGATGGGCATAAATATTATGATTATACGACATTCTATGACAGGAGCGGCTCATATA
>CAYLJL010000352.1:0-1726 GCA_964384005.1 uncultured Lachnospiraceae bacterium
ACGGTTTTGTTGACAAAATTGTTGAAAGGGAAAATCTCAAAGAGGTTATTTCAAAAATTCTGCGTATTCACTGTAAGGAAGGGTGTGAGGTTTGATGAGCGCTTTTGACATTGTAAAAATAGTTAGAAAAACTTCAAGACCCTCCGCTCTTGAATATATAAATTTTATTTTTGAGGATTTTATTGAGTTTCACGGTGACAGGGCCTTCAGGGACGACAAGGCGATTGTCGGCGGAATCGCTCTTTTAGGCGGACTTCCCTGTACTGTTATCGGAATACAGAAAGGACACACTATTGAGGAAAATATTGAGAGAAACTTCGGCGCTCCTCATCCCGAAGGTTACAGAAAGGCTTTGAGGCTTATGAAACAGGCGGAGAAGTTTAACAGGCCCGTTATTACTTTTATCAATACGGCGGGCGCTTTCTGCGGAATAGGCGCGGAGGAAAGAGGACAGGGAGAGGCTATAGCGAAAAATCTCTTTGAAATGAGTATTCTGAAGGTTCCTTCAATTTCGATTATTATAGGAGAAGGGGGAAGCGGCGGGGCTCTTGCCCTCGCGGTTTCAGATAAGGTATGGATTCTTAAAAATTCTATTTATTCTATTTTATCACCTGAAGGGTTTGCCAGTATTTTGTGGAAAGATTCTTCCAGAAGCTCTGAGGCGGCCGAAATTATGAAAATAACAGCGGAGGATTTACTTTCTCTCGGTGTTGTCGACGATATTATTGACGAGGTTTCAGGCGGGGCGCAGAACGATTTTGAGTATACGGCGAAAACTCTCAAAGAAAAGCTTTTAAAAGAAGTTTTTGAACTTAAAGCTGAAAATATAGACGAATTGATTGAAAAAAGATACAATAGGTTCAGAAAATTCGGGGAGTTTAACGAATAAAAGAATATTTTGGCGTGTCGGCGGAAAGTCGACACGCTATTTTATTGCTTTTCCCATCATTTGTTTTATTTATAAACATAAAAAAATTCCTCCAGATTTTATTTTCGTGAAGGTTTTACGTTGATTTCGGGTGTATAGTCAATCAACTTAAAAATAAACGAGTTCGGCGGCTGAAAATCCTTTTTGCATGGAAAATAGGTTTTATTTTAATTCCTGCTCTAATTCACGAAATTCAGTAGTATTAAAAAAATCTGGTATAGTTATATTAAGACCATCACAAAGTTTTTTGATAGTTACAATTCCGGGATTTTTACTTTCACCATTTAAAATACTTTTTATTGTTGATTGTGGGACACCTGATAAATAACATAGACCATTTTGTGTTATATTACGTTCTTTACACAATGACAATATTCTTTCTTTTACAACATCATATATTCCCATATTATCCTCCAACATACAGAGGAATTTATTTTGTTAATTCCTCCATATTAATATCAAAAAAATTTGCAAAAGCCTTTAATTCAATGTCAGTCACAAATTTTTTTCCTGCCTCAATTCTTTGTATAACGTTTTTATCTATATCAATGCCATTAACCTGCATTTTTTCAGCAAGTATGCGTTGTGATATTTTCTTCTGTTTTCTTAATATTGCTATATTTTCTCCACATATATTGTTTTTCCCATTATTTGTTTTATTTATAAACATAAAAATATTTCTCCAGATTTTATTTTCGTGAAGGTTTTACGTTGATTTCAGGTTTAATGCTTCCCTTAATTTCTCCGTTTTCAGTTTCAAAAGCCTTTATATTTTCTCTTATCAAAACAAGAATATGA
>CAYLJL010000353.1:0-1726 GCA_964384005.1 uncultured Lachnospiraceae bacterium
ATGAGTAAAGACCGGCTTCCGTTGCCAAATTTTTATCTTATAGGAGTGACTTTTCATGAACGCGGTAGGTATTGATGTATCAAAAGGTAAGAGTATGATTGCTGTTCTTCGTCCTTTCGGCGAAGTTGTTCGCAAGCCGTTTGAGGTTTGTCACAATTTATACGATATAAATGAACTGATAAAGTACATAAAATCCCTTGATGGCGAAAGCAAAATTGTTATGGAGCATACGGGTCGTTATTATGAACCCGTTGCTAAATTGCTTTCTGACGCGGGATTTTCCGTCAGTACGGTAAATTCGAAACTTATCAAGGATTTCGATAATAATTCACTGCGGAAGGTAAAGTCAGATAAAGCCGACGCCATAAAAATTGCCCGATATACTCTTGACAAGTGGAACAATTTGCGCCAATATGGTTCTATGGAAAAAATACGCAATCAACTCAAAACTATGAACAGGCAGTTTGATTTTTACACCAAGCTTTCAGGTTATGGACTGCCTTATAAAAACACATCCGACAGATGACCCTGTTTATTCCTTTATGGATAAAAAACGCTCCGAAGGTAAACCTTACTATGTGTATATGACTGCCGGTGCAAATAAGTTTCTTCGTATTTACTATGGATGAGTCAAGCAGCATTTAGCTTCTCTTGAAGAAACATAATAATTATTTTCTATATTTCCCATTTAGATTGGCGATTATCTCCGGTCTTTTTGTGGTACAACAAAACATCTTTCAAAAATTTTTCTTTTTTTATAAATTTTCTCTTGACTTTTTATTAGCAGACTTTTTCTTAATTATAGATAATTCAACTTCTCCTGTCTATACTTATAGTCAAGTAACTTTAAAACACTCATATAAAGCGTCATCAAAAGAATCAAAAGAAAGACGAAAGAAGAATTTTTTGTAAATGACGTTTCAGCCAGCTCCAAAATTTTTCAATAGTATTTAATTCGGGAGAATACGGAGGAAGAAAAATCAGACGATAACCCATTTCTTCCTCTATGGATAAAAGCTGTTTTTTACGATGGAATGCTGCATTATCCATCACTAAACACTTCCTGCCGGAAGTTCTGGCAAAAGTATACTTTTAAACTAATGTTCAAAGAATGTACTGTCCATTGTTCCGCTGTATTCAAGTCCGTTTCAAGTTTTGTGTAAACACTAAAAACTGATATATTATAGCAAGGGCAGAACAAGGCAAATTATTCTGCCCTTGTTTTATGATACAATGTAAAAAGCGGCTTTGTCAATAATTATTCAAATTTTCAAGTCTGTCCTCAAAATAAATCATAAGCTGAGCCAGGATCTTACCCCAATCCTGCCTGCGTACGACCCATTTACGGGTTATGTCCACAGCAGCTAAATACAGCATTTTCAGCAGGCTGTCATCGGTCGGAAAAACAGATTTATTCTTGATTACCTTGCGTAACTGGCGGTTAAATCCCTCTACGGTATTAGTGGTATAGATGATTTTTCGCACTTCTTCCGGATATTTGAAATATGTCGGCAAAGTTGCCCAATTCTCGTTCCATGACTTTGAAATGGCTGGATATTTACTATCCTATTTTTCTGCGAATGCGTCCAATTCCAACTTCGCAATATCCTCGGTCGAAGTAGTATAAACCTTCTTTAAATCAGCCATCAAAGCCTTTAGAGCCTTATAGGAAACAAACTTATAGCAATCCAATAAAAAAACACCCCTATTGACAAGAGAGATATAA
>CAYLJL010000354.1:0-1710 GCA_964384005.1 uncultured Lachnospiraceae bacterium
AATAAAATATTTTTTTGTCGGACCGGAGTAATTTCGCGGTTTCGAAAGAAGTCTACTAAAGAAATTCTTTTGTTGATTCGCGCCGGAAATCCTGCGGATTGCTTATAAGTTTGTTATAGTCAATCAACTTGAAACTGGAAAAAAGGAGACGAGGCAAAAATTATTTTTACAAGGCGAAGGAAGGCAGGCGCGGCCGAAAGCCTGCGCCAACTGACTAAACATAAGTGAAAAGGATTTTTGACCGCCGAACTTATTTATTTTTTAAGTTGACTGACTATATAAATATCAAGGAGAGTGAAAACGGGTATGGATAAATTATGGGAAATTTCACCTTTTTCAATGGACAAACAGGAAAAAAGCGGGTTTTATTCTGATAAACTCGTTGAATTGACGGAAAAACATATAGCCGGCTGCGAGCCATATCAAAGGTTTTTGAAAAATCTGGGATTTTCTCCGGACAGACGTTATAAACCTGAAGAATATCCGTTTGTTCCCGTCAGGTTATTTAAAGATTATGAGTTATTGAGCGTGCCTGAAGAGGAAATTATAAAAACTATGACATCGTCGGGAACGACAGGTCAGAAAGTTTCAAAAATTTTTCTTGACAGAAAAACCTCGGCGAATCAGACAAAAGCCCTTGTAAAGATAACCTCTGAATTCCTGGGAAAAGCACGGCTTCCTATGCTTATTATAGACAGCAGAAAAGTTGTGTCCGACAGACGTCTGTTTTCCGCAAGGGGCGCGGGAATTATCGGATTTTCAATGCTTGGACATGACCTGACCTATGCCCTTGACGAAAATATGGAACTTGATATTGAAAAAGTAAAAAAATTTCTCGGAAAACACAAGGGTGAAAATATTTTTTTATTCGGCTTTACTTATATGATATGGGCGCATTTTTATAAAAAACTTGCCGCTCTTAATGAAAAAATCGATTTGTCAAAAGGTATTTTACTCCACGGCGGCGGGTTTAAAAAATTGCAGGAGGAGTCGGTTGACAACGAGACTTATAAGAGCGAGCTTAACCGTATATGCGGAATTGAAAAGGTATATAATTATTATGGTATGGTTGAGCAGACGGGTTCCATATTTATGGAATGCGAACACGGAAGGCTGCACGCCTCAAATTTCTCTGACATTTTTATAAGAAAACCAAAAGACTTTTCTCTTTGTAAAAAGGGAGAGCGGGGACTTATACAGCTTGTTTCCATTTTGCCGGAAAGCTATCCCGGCCACAGTATACTCACCGAGGATATAGGAGAACTGACAGGTGAGGACGACTGCCCCTGCAAAAGACACGGAAAGACATTCAAAATCCACGGAAGAATAAAAAAAGCGGAAGTAAGGGGGTGCAGCGATACCTATGAACAAAGATAAAATAAAAATTGTATTGGGGGAAAACCAGCCGGTAAATTATGTTTCAGAGGTTTATAACGATGAAGTGTGCCGATTTTCAGACGATTTGTCAAAACGACTCAGGAAAAGCAAAGACGCTCTTTCTTTTCCTGATGTTATGGCGGTCGCCTTCTGGTGCAGAAAGGGAAATATAGAAAAAATGAAAAACGAGTTTTATGACGGGAAGCTTCATATGGGCAGAGGTCTTATATTTCATATCGCACCGTCAAATGTTCCCGTAAATTTTATTTTTTCTTATTTTTTCGGACTTTTGTCAGGAAACTCAAATATTGTTCGTATACCCTCGAAAAAATT
>CAYLJL010000355.1:0-282 GCA_964384005.1 uncultured Lachnospiraceae bacterium
GCGATAGAAAAAGGTTCCATTAACTATAAATTTTTGTCGAACTCACGTTAATATAAAAAATTCAGGGAAATACCGTACAAAGGATACCAAAAATAATTTTTAAAAAAATTATTTTTGGTATCCTTTGTACGGTGTTCCCTTAATATAAAATATCCGGTAAACCGCCTTAAAAATAGAAAAGATTTTGCGGATTGCCATAAATAAAATTTTCAAAGCATTTTTATAAATTCTTTTTTAAGACGTATTATAATCTTTTTTTCAAGCCTTGATATATATGACTGA
>CAYLJL010000355.1:292-1688 GCA_964384005.1 uncultured Lachnospiraceae bacterium
GCCGTTTTCATTGAGCCCGAATCTAAGCATAACAATCTTTTTTTCTCTTTTTGAAAGTTTTTCAATGGCCTTTCCAAGCAAATCCCTGTCGACTTCTTCCTCAATATTTTTAGAGATAATATCCACATCCGTACCTAAAATATCAGAAAGTAAAAGCTCGTTGCCTTCCCAGTCAACATTTAAAGGTTCGTCAATAGACACTTCTGTTTTTATTTTTGTTGTTCGTCTGAGATACATAAGTATTTCATTTTCAATACATCTTGACGCGTATGTGGCAAGTTTAATATTCTTATCGGTTTTAAAGGTGTTTATAGCCTTTATAAGACCAATCGTCCCGATAGAAATAAGGTCCTCAACATTCACGCCGGTATTTTCAAATTTTCTTGCTATGTAAACGACAAGGCGCAGATTCCTTTCAATAAGAACAGCTTTTGCTTCTTCCGCGCCCTCTCCTCCAAGTTTCATAAGCATTTCGCTTTCTTCCTCATGTGATAAAGGAGGCGGCAAAACATCCGAACCGCCAATATAATAAATAGTATTTTCTGAAAAATCCTCATATTCATTCAACTTAATTTTTTTTATAACAGTATTAATAATATCAATAAGTTTCAAAGTAATCCCTCCATAATAATTATATTTAAGTATCCTCAAGCATTTTTGGGTTTAAAAGAGCGTTATAATCATCTGTTCCCGACAATTTAAAATCGCATATTCCAATAATCGCTTTTTCAAAGTAAAAATCCTTTTCAGTATGGATAATAGCCTTATCGGCGAAAAAACCTATAATTGCGCCATTCTTTTTTCCTATACTTGAAAAAGGAATAATTCTGAACTCAACATCAGAACCTCCGAATTTAATATAATCATATATTTTATCAGAAACAGAATTGCCGTTTTGCATAAAAAAATCGTTCATTTTTTCCGGCATAACCTTTTTTAGAGCGTCAAGTTCAGCAATAATAACAGGTTTTCCGCTTATAGGCTCATATAAAGAATTGCCGGTATCTACAAGAGCTTTTAAAGTAATTTTTTTATCTTTTAAAAAAATTTCAGCGCCGCAAAAAACTTGTTTTTTTATTGTAATTTTTTTATATTGTACAATAATAAATTTAAGTACAAGATAAAATAATGACGTTGAAAAAATCAAAAATTTAAGTGAAAAATTATGTATGTATATATCAATAAAATTTCCTATAAAATCAAAAATATTGCAAAAATAAAATAAAGCTGTCGCCAATCCTCCGACAGAAAAGGAAATTACGGCAAAAAAGATTATATTTCTCAGAAGTTCCTTTATATCAGCTGCTCCAAAAGTTATAAAAACGGAAAAAATCATAATAATTAAAATACATAACGGATTATAGAGAAAATTTAAAAAATCCGCAAAAGTTATAAC
>CAYLJL010000356.1:0-1669 GCA_964384005.1 uncultured Lachnospiraceae bacterium
AACCACCTGGAAGATAAGGATTTTGATGAAATACCGGCGGCTGTGAAAACGGCGGCGCTTATACTCGCGGAAGCTTATGCCCATAACGCCAATATTTCAGCGAAAGAAATTAAGTCGGAAACTTTTGACGATTACAGCTATACGTCTGAAAGTACCTCAATAAATATAGCCAGTCTCGATTTGGCGGCGCTGCTTGACGATTATGTTATAACTAAACCAAATAACAGCGTAACAATGAGAATGAGAAAACTTTAAGGGGGGTATTTTAGTGAGTTTGGAAAACTTTTTTGACCATAAATGCGACATTTATCATATTCGGAAAAAAGAAGTTTCTCCGGGATATGGGCTGCCTGTATCCCCTGTTTTTGATTATCCCGACGTTCCTGATGTTGAAAAGCAAGTTTGTCATTTTGGAGTAAAATCTCAGAGCGTAACGATTAACCAGTCTGAACCTCAAAATATTATGGAGGCAAGAATAAAGCTTACTCTGCCTATAGGGGTTGATATAAGAATCAACGATAAGGTTGTCGACTGTATAAACAGATTTGAGTATACGGCGGAAGAACCTCACAACATAAGAAATCATCATGTTTTTGTTTACATTAAAAAAGTAAGGGAGCAGAAACCTTTATAATGGGATTTGTTGAGTTTGACGCAGACGGTTTTAAGGAGTTTTTTAATCGTTTTCAAAAAGCGGGAAGCGAAGATTTCAGAAAAGAGCTTCAGCTTTTTTTAGAGGGGCTGGGAAGCGAGTTTTTGAGGATACTTCAAGACGAAATTACCCGAAGGAAGGTTATGGATACAAGACAGCTTTTGGCGAGTTTCAGGAAGGACGGGGAAGGAAGTATATGGGAACTTGAAGAGGGCCCCCTTACTTTGGAGATTGGAACAAGCGTCAATTACGCAAGCTATGTAAACGACGGACACAGCACCAATCCTAACGGAGTTGAAAAAAGATTTGTCCCGGGGTATTGGAACGGAGCCCGCTTTGTTTATGACCCGTCGGCTAAGGGCGGTATGGTTTTAAAACAAAGATGGGTTGAGGGAAAACATTATTGGGAAAGCGCTTTAAGGATAATTGAAAGAATGTATCCGAAGCTTTTGGAGGAAAAGTTACAGCAGTGGATAGACAGTTACTTTGAATAGAGGTGATTTTTTTGATTGAGCGGGAAATAGCGAGTGTAATAAAATATGTTATTGAAAAATCGGAAAAGCCGTCGCCTTATTATCACGAAATTCCTGAGGGGTTTCTTATTCCTGCCGTATATTTTCCTATTCCCGAGGTTGAGACGGATAACGATACTTTAAGCACATATAAACTGACTTATATATGGTTTATAAAGTTTTTTCACAAAAATACGGAAAAAGCTTATGAAATGGCGGTAAAAGTCTTAAAAAGCTTAAAAGATAACAGAAATCAAATTCCTATTGTAAACGATAAGGGCGGAAAAACGGGAAAATCTTTTTATATTAAAAATCCAAGTATAAAAAAACTTGACAGCGGGGCGGTACAGTTGGCTATTGAATGGGAAAGCCGAAGAGTTTATACAATAGAGGCTGTTTTAAAAACGCAGAGGTATTTTATTGACAGGTATGTAAAAAAATAATTTGTGAGGAAACACCGCACAAAGGATAATAAAAATAATTTTTCAAACTTAAAAGTTACGTT
>CAYLJL010000357.1:0-808 GCA_964384005.1 uncultured Lachnospiraceae bacterium
AAGTCTGACGGTGCATACTTTAGCGGTTAAAAGAGCGTCAAGACTTAAAGAAACTCTTGACCTTTATAAAATGCCGGATTTTGAGCAAATGGAAAAGTTTCTTGAGATTTCTTCGGATTTCGCTGAAAAAATGAATATGAGCCCATATTATATGTACCGTCAGAAAAATATGGTCGGAAATTTTGAAAATATCGGTTATTGTAAAACGGGAAGGGAATGTATTTATAATATAAAGATTATGGAGGAAAAACAGACGATTCTCGCCCTTGGCGCGGGAGGGTCGACTAAAATTGTGGATTATAAAACCGACAGGATTGACAGGATTTTTAATGTTAAAAGCGTTGATGACTATATAAACAGGATTGACGAAATGATTGAACGAAAAAAAGGAGGACTATTATAAATGGGTTTTAAAGCGCCGAGAGGTACAAAAGATATTTTTGGAGAGGATGTTTTTCTCTGGCAGAGAGTTGAGGGGATTCTGAGAGACATTTGTGAGAATTTCTGTATTTCCGAAATAAGAACACCTGTTTTTGAACAAACAGAACTTTTTCAAAGAGGAGTGGGGGAAACTACCGATATTGTCACAAAAGAGATGTATACCCTTGAAAAAAAGGGCAGCGAAAGCGTTACTCTTAAACCGGAGGGAACGGCAGGGGCGGCAAGAGCCTTTGTTGAAAACAGTATGTACGCAAATCCACAGCCTACTAAATTATATTATATAACACCGGCCTTCAGATATGAAAGACCGCAGGCGGGCAGACAAAGGCAATTCCATCAGTTCGGCGTTGAGATTTTTGGTTCTTTC
>CAYLJL010000357.1:818-1655 GCA_964384005.1 uncultured Lachnospiraceae bacterium
GACGCTTCCTGCGATGCGGAGGCTATTTCTGTCGCTTATGAAGTTTTAAACAAAATCGGAATAAAAAATATTGAACTTAAAATAAACAGTTTAGGCGGAAATGAATGCCGTAAAAAATATAATGATATCCTGAAAGAATTTATCGGTAAAAATATTGATAATTTATGCGATGACTGTCGACAGAGATTTGAGAAAAATCCTCTGCGTGTTCTTGACTGCAAAATTGAAAAATGCAAAAAGATTATCGCTGACGCGCCCTCTGTGACAGATTGTCTTGACAAAGAATGCAGGGCACATTTTGATGAGCTTAAAGCAAATCTTGATAATATGGGTATAGCTTATACGGTTGACCCTAAAATTGTAAGAGGTCTTGATTATTATACAAGAACTGTTTTTGAGTTTGTCTCAAATGAAATCGGCTCTCAGGGAACAGTATGCGGCGGCGGAAGATATGATAATCTTATCGGCGAGTGCGGCGGCCCGGAAACAGGAGCGGTCGGCTTCGCAATGGGCCTTGAGAGAATTATGATGCTTGTTAAATCACAAGAACTTATTAACTCTGACGGTAAAAATGTTGATATTTACATAGGTTCCGTCGGAAGCGGGGGATTTTTAAAGGCGCAGGCAATCGGCTATGAACTTAGAAAAAACGGAATATCCGCGGAATATGATACTCTTAAAAGGAGTGTTAAGGCGCAGCTTAAATACGCTAATAAAATTAACGCTGAATATTCTGTCGTTATTGGTGATGACGAGATTCAAAATGACCGTGTGAGCCTTAAAAATATGAGGGAAAGCAGTCAGGAGGAAATAAAACTCTCACGGCTTAAAGATGAA
>CAYLJL010000358.1:0-1638 GCA_964384005.1 uncultured Lachnospiraceae bacterium
TAGAAGCGTCTGAAATTTTTATTGAAAGCCGAAGAAAACCAATATCTTGTGTACCTTTGATGACAACGGGAAACCGACCCGCCGACGGAGGGCATTTGATTATAGAGGAGAAAGACTACGCTGATTTTATTAAAAAAGAGCCTAACGCTCAAAAATATATGAAAAAACTTGTCGGTTCAGCGGAATTTATCAATAATAAGCCTCGCTGGTGTCTTTGGCTTGTTGAGGTAAGTCCTTCTATAATCAGAAGTATGCCGGAGGTTATGAAAAGAGTGGAATTATGTAAACTTGACAGGGAAAATTCACCGGACGCAGGACGGAGAAAACTTGCGGAAACACCTGCTTTATTCAGAGAAACTAACAATCCTGAGTCTTTTATACTTGTACCGCAAGTTAGTTCCGAAAAACGAAGATATGTTCCTATTGGATTTTTAGATAGCGATACTATTTCTACAAATCTTAATTTTATAATTCCTAACGCTACATTATACCATTTTGGAGTTTTAACATCTAACGTACATATGGCGTGGGTGAGGGCGGTATGTGGCAGGCTTAAAAGTGATTATCGTTATTCAAAAGATATTGTATATAATAACTTTCCTTGGTGTTCTCCAACAGAAAAACAAAGAGAAAAAATTGAGAAAACGGCACAGGCTATACTCGACGCAAGGGCGTTGTATCCCGATAGTTCTTTAGCTGATTTATATGATGAATTGGCTATGCCACCGGAATTAAGAAAAGCACATCAGCAAAACGACAGGGCGGTTATGGAGGCTTACGGTTTTTCTGTTAAGGAAATGACGGAGAGTAAATGCGTGGCGGAATTGATGAAGATGTATCAGGAATTGACGGAATAATTTTTTATTTTAAATAGAAAACTTTACAAAAAACGACCTTTATGCTATAATCTGTTCAAGCAAGAGGGATTGTGTGCGGTTGTACCCTGCCTATTATATACGAAAGGAGGCTTTGCCAAATTTGGTATGTAAAGGAGGGGTTTACTATGAAAAAGTTAATTAGATTTGTATTTTTTATTCTATTAACTGTGTTTTTCATTTTGATAAACATTTACATAGTAAAATAACCGCCCTCATCCTGACAAGATTAGCGGTTATTTAACAACTATTTTTGCAGGGTATAAGCCGTAAGGCTTTCCCTCTTGTGATTTAATATTAACACGATAAACCTAAAATGTCAAGCATCTGAAAATTAAGAATTTTATATTTTAATCTGAAAAGCTAAATATTTTTAATACCGAATATCTAAAGTTCAATGTACAAGCCCTCACTTTTTCCGTTTACAACATAATAAGCACGAACAGAGCCGTTATCAAATTTTACATATATGTCAATGGTTTTTACTTTTTTACGAGTATCGCCCCTGTAAGCGTCTACACACATTTCTTTGATTTTTTTTATGTCATAATCATTATTACCGCTTTGAATAATAAAACTCCCTTCTTTGTCACCAGCTTTTATTCTTTTATATTTAATGGGTTCATTTGTTTTTGAAGTCATTGTTTCGCTGCTTTTTTCTCTGTTCATTTTTAAATCCTCCGGAAAAACTTTATAATATTTGATGTTAAAAAAACTTTTTATATAAGGAAATACCGCACAAAGGATATTAAAAATAATTTTT
>CAYLJL010000359.1:0-1631 GCA_964384005.1 uncultured Lachnospiraceae bacterium
TTTTGCGATAGAAAAAGGTTCCATTAACTATAAATTTTTATCGAACTCACGTTAATTATTTATTGACTTTACAAAAATTTGGTGTTAAAATAAACTCATAAAATTTACTGACCGGTCGGTTAGTTTTTTGCGAAACGAGGCATACTTATGGAAAAACCAAATAAAACCAAAAAAAAGATAATAGAATGTGCTGAAAAGCTTTTTTCGGAAAAAGGCTATGACAACACGAGTATAGACGACATAACCAAAATGGCTGAAACTACTAAGTCCTTGTTTTATTATTATTTTGAGACAAAAAAGGATATTTTATATACTCTTATGAAAATACGCCTTGAAGATGCTGTGAAAGACCTTGCGGAAAAAAGGAAAAATAATGAATTGCCCATCACAAAGGAGGATTTGCATAAAAACTGCGTAAACTTAATTAAAGAGAACGAGAGCATTTTCAAAATAGCCTTATTTGAGCTTTTGAAAACTAACGGCTGTATAAATATAATTACGGAACTGCCGAAAGAGCTTTTTGCAGAGGTAAAGGACGTATTTGAGTTTACGGAAAAAGAACAGCTTAAACTTGTTCTTACTATGATAAAAATAGCGATTTTCCATGTGCTTCGCAAAAGTATGTGTGAAAAATTCAATATAGAGGAATATGAGTTTGAAAAAATGTATATGGAGGAGATTTAAATGAAATTAAAAATCAAAAACCTTTTATATTTTTCATTTTGTTTTATACTGCTGCTGAGCGGGTGTAAGGAAGAAGAAATAAAAAGCGAGGAAATAACGACCGTAATCCCCTTTACCGCTTCAGCAAGAAACTATGAAAACAGTATATCCTATTCAGGCTATGCCGCCGCCGACGAGCTTAAACGTTTCAGCTTTGAGCTTTCCGGAAAAATCAGCAAAGTCCTTGTGGAAAAGGGAGATATAGTAAAAGCGGGACAGATTATAGCTACTCTTGACACTCAAACGATTCAAATGGCGGTAAACAATGCTAATCAGAATATAGCGCTTGCTAAAAATAAAATTGAGCAAATCGACAGTTCAATAAATGAAATAAACATAGGACTTGAGGCGGAAAAGCTTACCCTGCAAAAGGCGCAGACAGGAATTGACGCGGAAAAAATATCTCTTGATAAAATAAAAGAAACATATACATCGGCAATAAACCAGATACAGCTTAAATATGACAACGCAAAAGAAACCTTTGAAAATACACAGACGCTTTATAACAACGGCGTATGTGATAAAACTACATACGACAACGCGAAGCTTGCCCTTGACACAATAACGGAAGAGCTGGAAAATACAAAGCAGACTATGGAAAGAGATATAAGTCTTCAGGAAAAACAGATTGAAAGTCTTGAAAACGACTACTCTTTACAGGAAACTAAGATAAAAGATATGGAAAATAAACTTGAACAGGCCAATATACAAAAAGAGGCGGCTCAGATTTCCGTAAATCAGGCCCGGATTTCCCTTGAGGAAAACACAAAATACCTTTCCGATTCATCTTTAAAATCCACAATAGACGGATATGTGGTTGAAACCCCTATGAAGTCGGGAGAGGTTACAAGCGCGGGAAACCCTGTGGTAGTGGTAAAAAGCGGAAATGAAGTAATAAACGTTTCGGT
>CAYLJL010000360.1:0-1618 GCA_964384005.1 uncultured Lachnospiraceae bacterium
CTGATAAGTTTCCTCGTTTTTATCTTTCACAAGAAAAGGTACCATACAGTCAAGCCTGTAAAATTCCCGTCTTTGCTCCTGAACAAGACTGTTTAAATTTTCCAGAAGAATAAAATGGTAACTATCCTTATGAAATTTTCTTTTTATTGATACATTGTGATAAGTAAACACACCTCTTTCGGTGTATATTTTTACCATATACAGCATATCTTCGTCGTCAGGCAAATTTACAAACTTATTATCTTTAATGGGATTATATATTAAAAGCTGATTTTCATAAGCTGTTTCAATATAGCTTGTATATGATTTTTCAGGATTTTTTTCAAAAGCTATTGAGATTTTATTTCCTCTTTTTAAATTCTTAATCACAAAAATTCTCCTTCCCTATACTGACAATTTATTTATCGCCGCTTTAACCCTGTTTAAAGTATCCTCTTTACCAAGTAAAACCGCAAGCTCAGTAGCTCCGCACGGCGAAGTGGGCTGTCCCGAAAGAGCGGTTCTTAAAGGCCATAAAACCTGACCGTTTTTAAGTTCGTTTTCTTTCGCAAGAGCGACAAGCTTCTCATAAATCGTATCATTGTCAAAATTCTCCATACTTTCAAGAACAGGCAATATTTTTTTAAGAGAAGCGAGACTTATTTCCTCGGTTGTTTTCATTTTTTTATGAGTATAAAGAGAATTATCATATTCTCTCACACCGTTTACAAAATCAACCATTTCCGGAATTTCACCTAAAGTTCCTATTCTTGTCTGAATATATCCCGCGAGAGTTTTCAAGTCTATATCGTCTCTTTTAACAGTCTCTTTTAAAATATAATATACCATTTCAAAAAATTTGTCAAAGTCAAGCTTTTTAATATATTCCCCGTTCATCCATGTAAGCTTTGCCATATCAAAAATTGACGGCGATTTGCTTAAACCTTTGATGTCAAAGGCCCGTATAAGCTCGTCCATTGTAAATATTTCCCTGTTATCTGACGGTGCCCACCCCAGAAGAGCTATATAATTAACAATAGCCTCCGGAAGATAACCTTTGTCAATTAAATCCTGAAAAGAAGCGTCGCCGTTTCGTTTAGAAAGTTTTTCTGTCTGATTTTTCATAACCGGAGGAACATGAATATAAGTTGGGATATCCCATCCGAAAGCCTCATAAAGGAGGTTATATTTTGGAGTTGAGGAAAGATACTCGCTTCCTCTTATAACATGAGTTATACCCATTAAATGGTCGTCGATTACATTTGCGAAATTATAGGTTGGAAGCAGGTCTGATTTTATCAAAATCTGGTCTTCAATATCGGAATTGTCCACAGTAATAGTACCATAAACTTCATCGTTAAAAGTTGTCTTTCCCTCTTTTATTTTTTGTCTTATTACAAAAGGAACATTATTTTTTAAATTCTCCTCGATTTCCTCCTTTGAAAGATAAAAACAATGCCTGTCAGGCTGCCATCTGCAACTGTGACCGCCAGGCTGCCATCTGCATCTTCAGGGAAATGTCCGACAATGCGTTCCAAGACTTTGGATATAATAGATTCTGTTAGACTTGTCGCCTCATTTACTACCTACACCTCTGCTGCCTAACAGGTTGTGTTTACTACACATTGTGCCTTTTGGT
>CAYLJL010000361.1:0-1615 GCA_964384005.1 uncultured Lachnospiraceae bacterium
CCTTTTTACGATAGAAAAAGGTTCCAAAAAAACTAAAAATTTCAAAAATTGATTTCCGTGCAAAACTATTAAGGGGATTGACAAATTACTTTAAGTTATTATATAATTGTCATAAATATTTTAAGAAATTATAGACTGCTATAAAGTTATACTTTATAACAGTTAAGATATTTTTTGATTTTTATCAAAATGTATAAGGAGGAGTTTAAAAATGAAAATTAAAAAAATTATAAGTCTGGGTCTGGCGATTATTATTTCGGTGATGAGCCTTAATATTATTTATGCAGACAGCGCAAACAGTATAAACAAATATGTAAGCGTTAGAGAAGGAGAGTTTAACGATGATGTATATTTAAGAATTCAGCCGCATAGCGGGATTGAAATGGACGACAAAATTATTCTTACAATCGAAAACGGTATTTTTGACTCAAATATCGCTACAGACAGCGACGGCTATATGACAGATTATCAATATAGCGCATTAGGAAAGGATAAAACTTATGATGAGTTGAAATTTGAATATGAGCAGGGACTTTTTGTCTTTTCCAAAGAAACAGATGTTTTTAACAGTGTTTTCAGGGACTGTATGATTTTGGAAGAAACTACTGACCTTCCATATAAGCTTAGAAAGATTTCCGAAAATGAGGCGGAGGTTTATTTATTTGTTCTTCCTGACACTTACGCGGGGGAAATTTACGAAAATATAAATAAGCCTGAGTATCGTATTCCGATACCCTTTACGGCAACAGGCGGGGGAGTCGTTAAAGTGACTGTTGATTCAAACGGTACGTCAATCAGGGGCGGCGTTACTTATGCAATAGCCGAAACAGAAGGTTATGACAAGGTGACTGATTATACATATGGTTCTATAAACAGCGTAGACAAATATATAACTGTTAAAGACGGGGATTTTAATGACAGCCTAAATTTTGTAATCCAGCCTAATTATGGGGTTGAAATGGACGACAAAATTATTTTTACAATCGAAAACGGCGTTTTTGACTCGAATATCGCGACAGACAGCGACGGCTATCTTACAGATTATGGGTATTCCGCATTAGGACAATATGAAAGTTATACTTATGATGCTTTAAAGGTCGGGTATCTTGGTTATATAAGCGGCGGTATAACTGAAACAGGAGCTTTCGATAACACCTTAAAATACGTGATGACCGCTTTTTCGACCGCCGACCTTCCGTATAAGCTTAAAAAAATTTCCGATACAGAGTTAGAAGTTTATTTATTTGCCCTTCCTGAAAATTATGCGGGGAGAACTTACGGAAACATAAATAAGCCTAAGTATCGTATTCCGATACCCTTTACGGCAGTTGGTAATAATAATGTCAAAATAAAGATTAATTCCGTAAATACGTCAATAAGCAACGGAACTTATACAATAGCGAAAAATACGATGTCGGACGAGAACTTTGTTTATACAGACGGTTCTGTAAATAGTTCAAACAAAATTGGGATAGCAGAAGATGGAGATTTTAACGACGAGGTATATTTGTCAATTCAACCTAATTATGGGGTTGCAATGGATGATAAAATTATTATTAAGCTTGAAAATGGTATTTTTGACGAGTTTCTGGACGAAAGTTGATTTAGTAATATG
>CAYLJL010000362.1:0-1592 GCA_964384005.1 uncultured Lachnospiraceae bacterium
ATTAAATCAGTGTTTCTATAAAAAATAATTTTAGGAGGAATCATCTTGCGAAAACTAAGTAAATATCTTAAACCACACATTCTTTTTGCCCTGCTTGCGCCCATTTGTATGTTTGTTGAAGTGGCGGGAGAGCTTTTACTTCCTCAAATTATGGCGGAAATAGTGGACGTGGGAATTGCTGAGAAAAATACCGAATTTATAGTCACAAGGTCGCTTTTTATGCTTCTTATATCGATACTTGGAATTTTCGGAGGCGTTGGCTGCGGAGTATTTTCCTCAAAAGCAAGCCAGAATTTCGGAAGCGATTTAAGACTTGAGATGTTTAAAAAAATTCAGACCTTTTCTTTTGTAAACCTTGACAAATTTCAGATATCTTCTTTAATAACACGGCTTACAAACGATATAACTCAGGTACAGCAGGTAGTTATATCGTTTTTGAAAATGCTCATACGTTCACCGCTGTTATTCATCGGAAGTCTTTTTATGGCGTTTTCAATAAATCCAAAACTTACAAATATACTGTTCGCGGCGGTAATAATTTTAATAATAATTACAGCTCTTATAATAAAAAAGGGAGCGGTGCTTTTTGAAATAGTACAGAAAAAGCTTGATTCCGTAAATACCATAATCCGTGAGAATCTTTCCGGCGTGCGGGTTGTAAAGGCTTTTGTGAGAAGCGACCTGGAAAAAAAGAAATTTAAAATAAGCAATGAGGAATTAAAAGATTATACAATAAAAGCGTTTAGAATAATGACTACGATAATTCCTGTAATGATGATTATATTAAATATAACGACAATTCTTGTACTTTGGTTCGGGGGAAAAGAAATAGAGAACGACGTTATGGAAAAAGGCGATTTAATGGCATATATAACATATATAACTCAAATGCTTATGTCTCTTATGATGACGGGAATGGCCATAATGACACTTTCAAGAGGCGGAGCGTCAATAAATAGAATAAATGAGATTTTGGATACAGAGCCTGACATAGTAAATTCTCCGAATCCGATTAAAGACGCTATAAATGAAGGTTCTGTAGAATTTAAAAACGTTTCCTTTAAATATCCTAATTCTTCAGGGGATTTAATTCTGGAAAACATAAATTTTACCGCTAAAAAAGGGGAAACTATAGGTATTCTTGGAGAAACCGGCTCAGGAAAATCAACCTTTGTAAATTTAATTCCTCGACTTTATGATGTAACTGAGGGAGAAATACTAATTGACGGAAAAAATATAAAAGAAATGGATATTTCATATTTGAGAGAAGAAATAGGAATTGTTCTTCAAAAAGCGATTTTATTTTCCACCACGATAAAAGAAAATATAAAATGGGGAAATAAAAACGCTTCTGATGAAGAAGTATATGAAGCGGCAAAAAAATCGCAGGCATACGACTTTATTATGAATATGCCTGATAAATTTGACACTGAACTCGGTCAGATGGGCGTAAACCTTTCAGGCGGACAAAAGCAAAGAATTTCAATAGCGAGAACATTGATAAAAAATCCAAAGATACTGATACTTGACGACAGTACAAGCGCTGTTGACACTCAGACAGAGGCAAAAATACAAAAAGTATTAAGAAATAT
>CAYLJL010000363.1:0-1587 GCA_964384005.1 uncultured Lachnospiraceae bacterium
AAAAAGGGGAAAATGAAGCTATGGGACAGACTTAAAAAGGAACTGGCTGAGGATTTTGCCGGAGAGATAAAAAGTCATATGAGGGCGGCAATGACAGAAATTATTGTATCAATAATGGACCGGTATGAAGACGACTATTTTGAGAGTTTGGAAATCAAAGAATCAAACCAAGGAAAAATTGAGAATTTTGAGGATAAAGGAGACAATAAGAATGGAAAAAGAAAAAATATTTAGTCAGGCTATGGAACGGGAACCGCCGAAGCGGGAGTTTAAGATACTTAAATCCGATGACGAGTGTCGTGAGGTATTCGGCTGGGCGAGTGTGGCGGTAAGAGTGGGCGGCGAGGTTATAACAGATTATCAGGAAGATGTTATAGACATTTACGACCTTGAAGCGGCGGCGTATGAATTTACCGCTGAGTTCGGGACGGCGGGAGAAATGCACCAAAGAGGCGGTATAGGCAGGCTTATAGAAAGCGTGGTGTTTACCAAAGAGAAAACAGCGGCGATGGGAATAACGCCTGATACTGTACCCGAAGGGTGGTGGGTAGGTTTTCGTATTGACGATGCGGATGTGTGGGAAAAGATAAAAAAAGGCGAGTATAGTATGTTTTCTATCGAGGGCACGGCGGTCAGGGAAAAAATAAAGGAGGTTTAACAGAAATGGCGACAAAGTTAAAAGGCTTAAAAATTACAAGTACAGACCTTGTGGACCAAGGAGCGAATCCCGACGCGCATATCAGACTTTTTAAGCGTAAGGACGACAGCGGGGAAAATATGCTCATTAAAAGAATTTTCGCCGCTGTTGCCGGAGTGTTTGGCAAATCAACCGACGATGCAGCTTTAAATATAAGCGAAGAGGATAACGAACTTGTTAAGGCGGACAACGGCGGAAAAGATTCTGTTAATGAAAATGAGACAAAAATAAATGTTTCAAATAAAGAAACCAATCTAAAACAAAAGGAGGAAACAGAAACGATGAAAATTGACAAAAGCAAAATGACGTCTGAAGAACAGGCTGTCCTTGCGGATTTTGAGCGCCGCTATGGCATGAAAGAAGAGCAAACGCCTGATGATGGTATAGCTAAGGGCGAGCAGGCTTGTCCTGAACCGCACCCGAAAGTAAAGAAAGCTCTCGCGGATTTCGAGGAATTTAAAAAAGCGAAAAACAAGGAGATTGAGGAACTTAGAAAAAGTCTTGAAATGGAAAGACTTATTTCTGTAGCGAAGAAATATGAAGTAATCGGCAAAAAGGCGGACGAACTTGCGAACAAGCTTTATGAGCTTAAAAAAGCGGGCGGTACGGTTTTTGACGATTATGTGGCTTTGCTTGACGAAAACCTTAATACAGTGGAAAAAAGCGGTTTGTTTAATGAAATTGGTAAAAATACAAGCGGTTTTTCCGGGGCTGCTGAAAAAATTGGAATCGCGGCGGCGGAAATTCAGAAGAGCGCGAACTCCGTCAGCGCTTCTTCCGCTATTGTTAAAGCGTGGGAGGATAATCCGGAGTTAGCCCTTGAGTACGAGCGTGAGTATGTGGGAGGTATGAAATAATGGGAGAACACGAATATTTAAACTCGTTTATTA
>CAYLJL010000364.1:0-1580 GCA_964384005.1 uncultured Lachnospiraceae bacterium
CCGACTTTTGCGAAGCAAAAGCACTGACCCAAAGGCTTGACCTAAACTTTATTTCGGCTACGCCGCAAAAATTGATTTCCGTGATATTTTATGAATAACCATTGAAAATTTGCCGGCATTGTGTTATATTAAGGAAATACCGCACAAAGGAAAATAAAAATAATTTTTCAGACTTTAATTTTTCAGACTTAAAATTTATTTTTACCTTGAAATTTGTCGGCATTTCCTTAAATGAACCATAGAAACCCAAAGGTATAGTCAACCAACTTGAAAAAGTGACAAAAGAAGGCGAGATGAAATTATTTTCGCGAGGCGGCGGAAGGAGAGCATAGCCGGAGCCTGTACCGACTGACTAAACATAAGCAAAAGGATTTTACGCCGCCGAACTTGTTCATTTTTTCAAGTTGATTGACTATATCACGATATGATGAAAAGCTGTGAAAAGAGGTAATTTTATTGAATAGTATATTTTCATTGATAGTAGATTTGTTTATTTTTTTAAACTTTATTTTTGCCGTATTCGTAGTATTTTTTGAGAGAAGAAACCCCGCGGTGATATGGTCGTGGCTTATGCTTCTCACAATTTTGCCGGGCGTAGGTTTTATAATATATCTTATTTTCGGTTTTGAGGGAAGAAAGCATATCCGTTTTATGGAAAAAAACAAAAACGACAAAATACTCAGACAGAAATATCTTGAGAAAATTCTTCGGACAGAGGGAGATTATGATACTTATGCCAAAAACGTCCCTACGGAGATTTATGAGGGAGAACCCCAGTATCAGGATATTTTTTACCTGAACAAAATATCGGGAAACAGTCTTCTGAGGAACGACAATTCCGTAACCGTTTACGACGAGGGTACGTCGAAGTTTGAGGCTATGCTTAAAGACATTGAAAACGCCAAGGAATTTATTCACCTTGAGTATTATATAGTCAGAAGCGATAATCTGGGAAAGCATATTATAAACGCTCTGGCGAAAAAAGCTGCCGAAGGCGTCGAGGTAAAGCTCTTATACGACGGAATGGGAAATATTTTCAACTCAAAAAGCTTTGACAAGCCGCTTGTAAGCGCGGGCGGAGATGTGGGAATCTTTTTATTTCCCTATTCTATGAGACTTAATTACAGAAATCACAGGAAATTATGTATTATAGACGGGAAAATAGGATATGTCGGGGGACTTAACATAGGAGATGAGTATTTAGGAAGAGTCAAAAGATACGGTTTCTGGCGTGACTCTCATATAAGATTTGAGGGGAGCGCCGTTCACGATTTGGAAATACGTTTTATTTCCGACTGGAACTTTGCCTCAAAAAAACATATAGACATAGAGGAAAAATATTTCCCTGAGTTTGTTTTGCCGACAAAAGGGATAAATATGCAGATTTTATCGTCGGGGCCGGATTGCAGTCTGAATTCCATACAATACGGTTATTTTAAAATGATTACGGAAGCGAGCAAAAGCGTTTGTTTCCAGACTCCATATTTTATTCCCGATGACAGTATTTTAGAGGCGCTGAAAACCACAGCGCTCTCCGGTATAGACGTCAGAATAATTATACCCGCTCATCCTGACCACCC
>CAYLJL010000365.1:0-1549 GCA_964384005.1 uncultured Lachnospiraceae bacterium
GGAGAGAAAAAGAGCGGAGGAAGCGGTAAATGAAAGGCAGTTTGCAGGTCTTATTGAATATGTGGAAAATGACATTTTAACCTATGAGGGTATAGTCAAACTTATGGAGGTTTTAACGGCTATCAAAGAACTTTCAGACGCTATTAAGTGTGATAGTATTTTTTGGTTCGCAACGGCTTCTTTAAGAAATTTGAAAAACGAGCGGGATATTGTTTTTAAAATAAAAAATGAACTTGATATAGACATAGATATTATTTCATCTGCTGAGGAAGTCTTTTTTGATTATATCGGTATGAAATCCTATATTAAGGAAAAAAAAGGTATAGGGATTGACCTTGGAGGCGGAAGCGGACAGATATTTTCTTTTTCCGAAAATGGTATCGTAAATTCTGATTCTTTTAAAATAGGCAGTCTTATTACCTATAAGAATTTTGTCGACGGACTTTTGCCGAAAAAAAAGGAAATAAAAAAAATAAAGGAATATGTAAAGGGAGAACTTTTAAAAAACAGGGCTTTTAAAGATATAGGATATGAAAAGCTGTATGCTATCGGAGGAACAGCGAGAGCGGGCGCCAAACTTCATCGGGAGTTAGTCGGCGGAGAAGGAAATGTATCCGATTACCAGCTTACTGTTATTCAGATTGACGAAATTATTAAAACCATTTATAATATGGACGTTAAGGGTATAAGTTTTATTTGTCACATTATCCCCGAAAGAGTTTATACAATAATTCCGGGGCTTATTGTTATCAGGACAATCTGCAAATATACGGGAGTGAAAAAAATACAGACTATTAAAGGAAGCGTAAGGGAGGGTTATTTATGGGAGAGAATATTGAAAAAGAACTTTTCATAAACAGAGAGTTAAGCTGGCTTGAATTTAACAAAAGGGTTCTTTTTGAGGCTTTTGACAATTATAATCCGTTGTTTGAGCGTCTTAAATTTATGTCTATTTATTTTTCAAATCTTGATGAGTTTTTTATGGTCAGAGTAGGCTCTCTGAGAGAAGACGCTGAAAATTTTCCGGATAAGGTCGACGATAAAACGGGATGGTCTGTTAAAAAGCAGATTATGGAAATTTATAAAAGTGTTAAACGTATGAGCGCTTTACTTGAAGACGGGTATAAAAATATTGTTACGGAACTGAAAAAATATAATATAGATATTATTAATTTTGATAATATTTCCAGAGAGGAAAGTCTTATTTCCGAAAAATATTTTTATGAGGAGATTTTACCTGTTTTATCCCCTCAAATTGTTGATGAAGACCAGATATTTCCTTTTTTGAAAAATAAGGAAATATACATAATCGCTATTCTGGAGTCAAAAATCGGTAAAGAAAAAATAGGGATTATCCCTACATCTATGGAAGACCAGTATTTTACTTTTAATGTCGACGGCAAAAAAAAGGTCGCTTTTATTTCTGACATGGTACAGTTTTACGCTGAAAAGCTTTTCCCTAACTTTAAAATTAACGAAATTTATAAAATAAGAGTTACGAGAAACGCCGATATTACTATAAGCGAGGCGATTCTTGATTCGGATAATG
>CAYLJL010000366.1:0-247 GCA_964384005.1 uncultured Lachnospiraceae bacterium
TCATTTATGACATAAGTTATCTCTATATCCGAATCCTCGTCAATACCTGATAAAAGTACGCTTCCGATATATTTTTTTTCATTTTCACACCCCTGCTCCCATTGATAAACATTTACATTTACCATAGAAGCGCCGTTTAAATTTGTATATCCTTCACTTGAAACGCTGCAAGGGATAAGACTTCCCATAGGAATAATCGGGATAAGACTTTTCTTCATAGTTTTAAGGTCGACAATAGCCTCTGTTC
>CAYLJL010000366.1:257-1539 GCA_964384005.1 uncultured Lachnospiraceae bacterium
TTCCAAAAATCTGCCTTGTAACCTGTCCGACATGAACGTTACTGTCAGGGAGGTGAATAAGATGATTATAAATTGCCGCTCCCATAGCTACGCTTTTCGCCGGGTCGGTCGCACGATAAGGTTCTTTAATATATCCGGCAACCATTCTCTTAACCATTGGTATTAATGTAGAACCGCCTACAAGAATAACCTTTGAAATTTCGTCAGGTTCTTTTCCTGCCCGTTTAAGAGCTTCTCCAACAATCTCACGGCTTTTCTCGACATATTTTCTAATCATCGATTCAAATTCTTCACGGGATATTTCAAAAGAAATATTTTTCGGAACACCGTCTTTAATTATAATCGGATTAATTTTAATCGACACTTTATTTGTACCGGAAAGTTTCTTCTTTGTCTGTTCGGCCTCCTGTTTAAGCTTCTGCATAACGCGCCTTTTTTCTGTCTCCTCAAGTTCGTCAAGATTAATACCCGTTTCCTCGTCAAATTTTTCTTTAATAAAATTAATAATTTCATTATCAAAATCATCACCGCCAAGGCTCATATCTCCAACATCCGAAAGTTCCTGAAAAATTTCCTGTCCGTCCTCGCTTATTGAAACCTTTAAAACGCAGGCGTCAAAAGTACCTCCGCCGATATCATATACTAAAATAGTCTGGGCGTAACCCTGCCTGTAACCGTATTCAATAGCGGCGGCCAACGGCTCTGAAAGTAAATAAACATTCTTAAATCCGGCGATAAGTCCCGCCTGCTTTGTGGCGTAAATTTGCCTGTCATTGAAGTAAGCCGGATGAGTAATAACAACCTCGTCAAAATCTTCCTGTGCCTGTTCCTCAGCGGCCTCTTTAAGCTTTTTAAGAATTTCCGCGCTTATTTCCTCCGGAAGTCTTGTAAATTCACCCACATTAACGGCGGCAGATGTACCTATAAGTCTTTTTACGGAAATAACCGTATTTTCAGGATAAATAACCGCTCCTGATTTTGCTTCGCTCCCTACAATCACCTCATCGTCAATATAACTTACGACCGAAGGTAAAATCTCATCTGTTCCGTCTGTTATAACGGCACAGACAGAATCATCTTTATCTTTATAAATAACCGCAACAGAATTTGTTGTTCCCAAATCTATACCTAAATAACTCATTATCAGCCCTCCACAATAGTTTTATTAAATCTTGCGGGATCAAAACTCCTGACATAATCGCTTTTCGGATATTCCGTTCCAAATCCCATATCTTCAACGATACCTTTTACAATACCGCCTTCTTCCTCAACTATTAAAGTA
>CAYLJL010000367.1:0-1512 GCA_964384005.1 uncultured Lachnospiraceae bacterium
TCATCGTGTCCTGTCCTTGTCTTTTTTTGTCGAATATAACTTTTTCATCAATCTTGTATCCTATCACGGTTTTGTCGTCTCCGTACCTCGCCACGTCGCACCCAATATGTATGCTGTCAGGATTTTTTTTAGGAATAAACTCTGTTTCAATAGAGTTTTCAATAAGCGGCAGCGGTATAAATATATCGTCCTCCTGTAAAGGAAACTCTCCCGCGACTCTCACCCTGAATACATTGCTGTCCTCACCGTACATATTTATAATTGTCCGTACAAAATCCTCGGAAACTCTCCCGCTGTCTCTTCCGTCAATATGAAATGTTTTATAGCTCGTACGATTTTTATTATGACTGTCATAAAAAAAACCCGACAGTTTGGTCGGGTTTCCGCACATTAAAAGTTTTGCACCTTTTGTTGATAACGCTCCAAGTACGGGCTCAAATATTTTATCGTCAACGCCGCTTGCCTCGTCAATGATATACAGTACATTTTCGGCGTGAAATCCCTGCAAAGCGTCGGGTTTACTCGCTGTACGCGCAACGGCGAACCATTCCTCGGGATAGTCTTTCATATATAGCTTTTCCTTTGTCCATATAAGCTCTTTGGATAAAACTTTGTTATTTCTAAGCCACTTGCTGACCTCAGCCCAAAGAATATCGAATAATTGATGTTGTGTCGGTGCCGTACAAGGTATTTTAGGAAAAGGTCTCGTTGTTATAAACCATATAATAATCCACGCCTCAACGGCGCTTTTCCCCACTCCATGCCCGCTTCTGACACTTGTCATCTGATTTTCAGCAACACTCTGTAAAATTTCCGCTTGTTTTCCCTCCGGTTTTGCCCTTATTATATCCTCAACAAACTCAACAGGGTGTCCGGCATAATAAACAGCCGCTTCCTCACTAATCATTTTTAATATTCTCCATTCTTTTTTTGTACGCTGAGGTAATCGTGTCCGCAAGAGACACAGAAACGTTTATTTCTTCAGCCTTATCCTCCCGTATACGGTTAAGCCGTTCAAGTTCCGTCGCCATTTTAATATAATCTTTTATATCCCTTGGCGACATATCCTCTATTGACAGCGCCTGCAACGCTTCAAGAGCCTTTTTCTGAAACTGCATAGCGATTTGTATATGCCGCTCTGCCATATCCTTTCTTTCTTTTACGGCTTTAGCCATCGCCTGTTTTTCAAGCTCGTTGTCATACTGTCTGACCCGCTCAGACCAGTTCCATTTTTCTTTCCAGCGGTCAATTAAATTTCTACTTTTTTCCAACCTTTTTACAACAGCTGAAATCGTTCTGTCCTCTCCCAAATCCCTGTAAATCACAAAAGCCTTAAACGCTTTTTCGCTCTCTCCCTCCTGCCTCTCCCACGGTTTTTCACACCGCTTTTTCATTCGCCTCCTCTCCTTTATTTACCCAAACATTTAATTAATTTTCTTTCCCTTCCTTAATTATCTTTCAGAATCTCCCATAATATTTCCATCGCTTTATTATGAATTCTGAAACAATGCG
>CAYLJL010000368.1:0-1502 GCA_964384005.1 uncultured Lachnospiraceae bacterium
CTTTTTGCTTTAAAGAATTCATTTTTACATCATCATTCTTAATCAAATATCTCGCCGTAACATCAAAAATAAAATGATAAATACCCTCACCTTTTTCGCCCCGCGCATTTTTTGTTCTGTAAATTGCCTCCTCCGTCTCAATAATCTCAAACTCGGAATACATATTTTTAAGCCAGTCGTTGTATTCCATATTGTCCTTTTCCCTGCACACATAAGACACGTCAAAAGTCAAATCCAACTGTCTCATACCGCCGATACAGCATTTTGTATTTGAGCTTATAACCATTACGAAAATTTTACCAAAGGCGTTAGATGTTACAGCGTCAACCTCAATTTTTTTATCAGGATAAAGCTTTTTTATTTTTTTTGCTATACCCCTTGAAATTACGTTAGTATACAAAATCAAAGCCCCCTGACTGAATACCTTTTTATATAGTCGTTAATTTTTCTTTCAAACCTTGCCCTTTGAGTAAGCTTGATTTTTTCACAGGCCCGTTTAAAAACCCATTTCCCCCGAACCGTCCCCGTCGGAACCGCCCTTTTAAACATTCTGCCGTTTTTGCAGCGGGTTTCCTTTATGGTATAAGAACCTACAATCATACCTTTTTCAGACGTGGGGTCGTAAACGAAAACCCGCCCCCGCCAATATCCCGGCACAAAATGACTTCTGAAGCCTTTTTCAATATAACCCGAATAATTGGCGTAGTTGCCGATTCCGACAGTTATTTTTCCGTTTGATACCTGCGCCATATCGTCACTGTGAAAACTTCTCTCATAGGTTTTGCTTGCATAAATCCTTTCGCTGTCCGTAATTCTCACAGCTTCCCTTACAAACTTATTTCCCTCGGCAACCGCCATTTCAGCAAGATATTCCGGAAAATCCTTTTTCATATCCTCTAAATTTTTCTTATATTGTTTTAAATTTTTGACGTCAACCTTAATCCTCATTGTTATCACTCCCCACAGCGTCGCCCTCAACAACGGCAACCTCCTGATGCGTGGCGTAAACCGCCGCCCTGCCCGCGTTGGTATACTCGACAGTTCTTTCGTACCTTGTGACAATAATTTTATCCCCCGCCAATACCTCAATTTCGGGCGGCATAAACACTTTAGCGGTATAATTAAAAAAAGCCGCCGTATCAGTGGATTCCGTCGGACTTTTCCCCATTACCAGCGCGCAAGGTATATTTTTATAAACTCTTTCGTCAACGTGCCTGTTTACATAGTCTATTTCTTTCTCGACATTTCTCACAATATCGCAGGTATCCGTATAAGTCGCCTCAATGGCGCTTCTTTCCGCTTTTACGTTTCCAAACATAAAATCACCTGCCGTTTTCACCATTTTAATTTTCTGAATGAGTTAAGCTCCGCTTTGTATTTACTCAAAAAATCACTCTGAGCGGTCTCACTTGTCGAAACAGCAGCAAAAGAGGTGGAAACATCACCTCTTTTAACAGAAGTAACTTCTTTAGGTTTTTCCTCGTTTCCGTACCCCTCCGCCC